>CACYWX010000029.1 GCA_902778205.1 uncultured Ruminococcus sp.
CTGATCGAATTCCTCAGCGTTGACTGTACCGCAGACGAGGGCGAATGGCATTCCGACAGCGAAGTGAAGATCAGCAAGGAAGGGTATGTTATCCTGAACGGAACCAAGACGAAAACCTTCTGGGACGGCACCATCCGCTCCGAATGCAACGACAGGCCGAAGAGACTGATGATCCGGAATATCTGCGGAGACGAGACGGTGTGGAGGATGTAAAGATGAGCACGCTGGAGGAACTGGTATATTACTGTAACGAACCCGAACCTGAAGGAGCAATCATGCTGACTGGGGAATGGGGATGTGGGAAGACATACCTAATCGAGAATCAGTTAAAACCGTCACTTGAAAACACACATATAATTATCAGGATTTCATTGTTCGGGGTTGATTCAATAAGTACTTTCAGAACATTGGTTAAGAAAGAATGGATCAAGAAACGCTATAATATTGGACAAACGTTAGGAAAGATTAAGGGGCTTCAGAAAGCAACCTCCTTGATAACAAATCTTAAGCCAGTCAAGGAATTCATATCAATAAACGACTTGATTGATATTGTTGATATAGAGTCAGAGATTGATAATGACAATAAAAAGAAAAAGGTCGTCCTTGTATTTGACGATTTGGAGCGTTCGACTCTTAATAAGGTTGAGATATTAGGGTGCATAAATGAGTATGTGGAAAATATGCATATTTATGTCATCATTATATCAAATGAGGATAAGATTTCAGAGAATAAAGATGAGGAATCTTTGCCATATTCAGAAATCAAAGAAAAAATAGTATCGAGAACAGTAAAACTTCTTCCTGATTTTGAAGGGATAATAAACAGTATTGTAACTCAGAAAACTTGGATGGGAGATGAGGAGTACACTCTGTTTTTACAAGAGAACAAGGATCTCCTATTGAGAGTGTTTACAGAGACCAGTAGTGACGAGGCTGAAGCAAAAGGGTATCGGTCTCGTAATATTCGAAGTTTGAAGTGTGCATTACAGGATTTTTATCGCCTGTATCAGAAACTGAAAACTGAAGAGTTGCCTGAAATTCATAGACACCTTATATCATTTGTGATCTATACTCTTGCAGTAAAGAGCGGAGCAGAGATGAAGAGTAAATATGGAACTCTTTTCGCTGATTCTGCTATAAAGGAAGCATATCCTTTATATACCGAAGGACTTCTATTCCACAGTGTAAAGACATGGATTATTGAGGGCGTGTGGAATGAGGAAAATATTAATTATGAGATAGAGAGATTGAAAACAGTATATGTATGCCCCAAAGCAAAAGATGTACTAAAAATGGGCAATATTTACTACTTGGATGAGGATGTAATTAACGAAGGGTTTGAGGGACTTCTGCAGGATTGCTATAACGGAGATATGACGCTAAATGAATATGGTGTCTTTTTTGAAGACCTATGCAATTTAAGGAAAATTGGTATGCCTTTACCCTGTGAGGTCGATTGGGCAAGGTTTCTTGAAGGAGTAAACAAGAGAATCCGTTCGACAGAACAAGGGAGCCATCATGTTCAATGCCACATGTTTAGTGCGCTTAGAGGTGATAAGCTTGAAACGTTAGATGCTAAAGAAATTGAAATTTACCGATTAATTGAAGATAGTTGTGATATAAATAAGTATATTCTCAAAAAGAACAGAGATGAATATATCAAGAATATGCAGTCCATTGATTGTTCGCTTATCTATTTGTGCACAGACAAGCGTTATAATGTTTTTGATGTAGAAATGGCAGTTGCATCGATAGATAATTTCAGAAGATGCAATAATCAGGAAAAATGCGAGTTTGTTTGTTCATTCAAACAAATCTGGAAGTCTTGTGATTCATATCCAGAAATTAAACGAGACGAAACATTGGATGGATTTATGTTCTTTAGTGACAGAATCAAAGAACTCATATCTGAATATAGTGAGTCCAAAAAGCATATTTCATTAATGTACACAAATATGCTGAACGTTTTTGTTGATGAAATTGTTGATAAGCTAAAATCGAAAGAATCATAATGATGCTTTCACATTTGAAGAGCTCATACCCAACTATCGTGATCAAATGTGAAAGAATTTCACCACATAGACAAAGAAAGCCCCAGCGCAGAGAGTAGGGAACCGCCTCCTGCCAGAGCAGGGAACACCCCCACGTCGTAAACCGTTCCACCGTAAAAAAGCCACACCGTCCCCTGCCATAACCTCCCGGCACACTCCCGCCCCGTCCCCTCGAATTCCGCAGAAATCCCCACCCGATTTCTCCCCCGGAGGTCTCCGCCCACATCCGGCCCTTTCCGCCCCTTTCCGCATATGGGTCCGGGTATGGGTCAGCCCGCACCCCGGAGGTGACGAGCTGGTGCGGAGGACCTGTTTTTCGTCAATAACAAACAAAAATCAGCCCGATCTTGAACGATCAGAGCTGATTTTTTGTTGGATTTTACCAACTGCTCTTGCGGGGAAGGGATTTGAACCACATGACCTCCGGGTTATGAGCCCGACGAGCTACCAGACTGCTCTACCCCGCGATATTCCATTCAGCCAAAGGAAAGATGCCGGACACCGGGTTCGAACCGGTACGAGACTTTAGTCTCACGGGATTTTAAGTCCCGGGTGTCTGCCAATTCCACCACTCCGGCACAGTAACCCCGCGGGCGTTTCCCTTGCTGCCCGACTAGTATACCACACTGTCCCCCGCTTGTCAAGGGCTTTTAAAAAATTTATCCCGGAAATTATTCTCAGAAGCTCAGTTGCTCCGGGAGGCCGCTGTCCCTGCTGCCATCCTGCTTCTTCCGGGGAGCTTTCCGCTCCGGCCGGTAAATCACCGCGTCCCGCAGTCTCTTGTTCTCCGCGACCAGCAGGACCGCTGCCGACGGATCGAAAACCTCTGCTGCCCGGGCCAGATTCCGCGCCGAATCCGCCGTCCTGGCCGAAACGATCAGCGCGGGACGTCCCTCGGCGATCAGATCCGCGAACGATCGGACCCCGCTCTCCTCCGCCAGCACGGGCCTCCTCAGCAGATTGGTTCGGCGGCAGAAGGAGGCCCCGTCCAGCAGCAGGATCTCCCTGCCCGGCGACGTCAGGTATCCGTACACCGACGCGAACAGGGGATAGACCGGACCCTCGCCGAACTCCCCGGGCAGATAGACCGTGGCCGATACATTCCCGATCCCGGACCGCGTCAGCGCCAGAAAAGAAGCCAGAGCATCCCGTTCGGCGGGCGTGTCGGCGGCGATGAGCAGCTTGCCGAATCCGGCCTCCGTCAGAGCGGAGATCACGGCGGCCGCCGCCACAAACCGGTCGCACTCCCCGGGTTGTACGATGAACCGCCTCCGTTCCGCGTACCGCCGCAGGTCCTCCTGCATCGCACGGCGCAGGGAGGAAAGGGACCTCAGCGCGGCTTCGACGGCTCCGGCATCCCATTCGACCCGGTTCCCCCAGGCCGAGGATTCTCCCTCCATGGAGATCTGCGCCCCCTGCTCCGCCGGAAGAGAATAGGAAAAGGATGTGACGCTGCCCGCGCCGAATGCCGTCCGGACTGCCGCCCGGATCTGTTCCTCCGCCGTCGCGCGTTTCGATTTCGCCGCCATGCCATCACCCCGGAATGTCGTTTTCCGCAGTATACCATAAAATAGCGCCGGAATCTGTCTGATTTTGTAAAGATCTTCCCAAATCGTCCGCCGTTCCTTCGAATTACCATAAAATTCACAGATTGTAATTTGACATCTGGTCCCCCGCGTGCTATAATAACCTGTCGTAATGTAAATTGGGATACTGTCAGTAAAATCGGGAAATCGGAGGCGGCATGGTCATCTTGGGAATCGATCCCGGCATCGCCATCGTGGGATGGGGCGTCATCGAGAGCTTCGGCGTCGGGAAAAAGCTCCGTCCGCTGGATTACGGCGCCATCACCACCCCCTCCTCCATGCCCACCGAGGACCGCCTGTGGGAGGTCCACCGGGAGCTGACCGCCGTGGTGAAGACCTACCGTCCCGACGCCGCCTCCATCGAGGAGCTGTTCTTCAACACCAACCAGAAGACCGGCATCATCGTGGCGGAGGCCCGGGGCGTGCTGATCCTGGCCTGCCGTCAGGGGGGCGTCCCCATCTATGAATACACGCCCCTCCAGATCAAGGGAGCCGTGGCGGGATACGGACGGGCGGACAAGAATCAGGTGATCCGCATGGTCACCTCCTTCCTTGGTCTGAAGGAGCCGCCGAAGCCCGACGATACGGCGGACGCCCTGGCCGCGGCCATCTGCCATTCCTTCTCGGGCACCTCCCGTCTGGCGGAGTATTATAACCGTCCCACCACCATGGCCGGAAAAATCGGTCAGGAGGGAAAGGGGAGCCGGGCGGTCTGGGCCTCCAAGCTGGGCAACGAAAACGCGGAGCTTCTGGCGAAGGTGGAGCGGATCGAGGAAAAGCGGCGGGAGGAATCCGGCCCGGACGCGCGCGGATGACCGTGACGAGTGCGATTGCGAGGACTTATGTTTCTTTCAGATAAATGGCAGAGCTACGAGCTCATCGACGCCGAGGGCGGGGAACGCCTGGAGCGGTGGGGGGAGTATATCCTGATCCGTCCGGACCCCCAGGTTATCTGGCACGGGGAGAGGAAGAATCCCCTCTGGAACCGGGCCCACGGCGTGTACCGCAGACAGGGCGGCGGCGGCTCCTGGGTCGTCAACCGCATGCCTGAGTCCTGGTGCGTGTCCTATCCCTCCGCTGCCGGAGAGCTGACCTTCCGTCTCCGTCCCATGGGCTTCAAGCATACGGGACTCTTCCCGGAGCAGGCCGCCAACTGGGACTGGGCCGCCGGGCTGATCCGGAACGCCGTGTCCTCGGGCAGGGAAGCGCCCCGGGTGCTGAACCTCTTCGCCTATACCGGAGGAGCCACCGCCGCGGCCGCGAAGGCCGGAGCCTCCCTGGTCCACGTGGACGCCTCGAAGGGCATGACGAACGCCGCGAGGGAGAACCTGCAGCTGTCGGGACTGGAAAATGCCCCCTGCCGCTATATCGTGGACGACTGCATGAAGTTCGTCGAGCGGGAGATCCGCCGCGGAAACCGCTACGACGCCGTGATCATGGATCCGCCCTCCTACGGCAGAGGACCGAAGGGCGAGCTGTGGAAGCTGGAGGATATGGCGGACAGCCTGATCCGGACGACGGTGAAGCTGCTTTCCGACGAGCCCCTCTTCTTCCTGGTCAATTCCTATACCACCGGGCTTTCCCCCGCGGTTATGCAGTACCTTCTGATGACCGCCCTGCCGGAGAGCCTCCGGGCAAAAGCCGAAACCGAGGTGGGCGAGACCTGCCTCCCCGTCACGGAAACGGGACTGCCTCACCCCAGTGGAGCGTCTGTACGGGTCGTCTTCCGCTGAGCATCATCCCGTTCGGATGAGTCCCGGCGGAGCGTCCGTCCGGGCCGTCTTCCGTTGAATTCACATCCTCAAAAGGATCCAAACATATATGAACCCCATCATCAAAGCGGAAAACCTGAGCTTTTCCTACCCCGGCGACGAGGAGTCGAAGCCGGTGAAGGCCCTCCGCGGCGTGTCCTTCGAGATCCCCGAGGGCTCCTTCACTGCCATCCTCGGCCACAACGGCTCCGGGAAATCCACCCTGGCCAAGCTCCTGTGCATGGTCAACCTGCCCGACAGCGGACGCCTCTGGGTGGCCGGACGGGAGATCACCGCCCCCGACGCCACGGAGCGCGACATCCTGGAGGCCAGGCGGGACGTGGGCATGGTGTTCCAGAACCCCGACAACCAGATCGTCGCCACCATCGTGGAGGAGGACGTGGCCTTCGGGTGCGAGAACCTGGGGATCCCTCCCGCAGAGATCCGGGAACGGGTGGACGCCGCCCTGGCCGCCGTGGGCATGTCGGAGTACGCGAGAAAGCAGACCTATAACCTCTCCGGCGGGCAGAAGCAGCGGGTAGCCATCGCCGGAACCATCGCCATGAACCGCCGCTGCGTCATCTTCGACGAATCCACCGCCATGCTGGACCCCATGGGACGGCGGGAGGTCATGGACATCATCGCAAAGCTCAACCGGGAGCAGGGCGTCACGGTCCTCTTGATCACCCATCATATGAACGAAGCCGCCGCCGCGGACCGCATCATCGTCATGAATCAGGGGCAGATCTATCTGGACGGCTCCCCCCGGGAGGTCTTCGGAAAGCCTGCCGCCATGTGGGCCGCGGGACTGGATGTGCCCCAGACCACCGAGCTGGCGTATAAGCTCCGTCAGAAGGGGCTGGACGTGCCGCTGTACCTGTTCGACGCGGAATCCTGCGCCGAGGCCGTGGCGGAAGCGGTCCGGAGACGGTCGGGAAAGAGCGCTGGGGGAGGGAAGACCGGATCATGAACGCCATCGAGTTGAAAAACGTCACCTTTACCTACGGAAAGCATATGCCGGGAGCCGTGCCCGCCCTGGATGACGTGAGCATCCAGGTGAAGAGCGGCGGCATCACCGGCCTGATCGGCCATACCGGAAGCGGCAAGTCCACCCTGGTCCAGATGCTGAACGGCCTTCTGAAGCCTGATTCCGGCACGGTCCTGCTGGACGGGATCGACATCTGGGCCGAGCCGAAGAAGATCCGCGAGGTCCGCTTCAAGGCCGGCCTCGTCATGCAGTATCCCGAATACCAGCTCTTCGCCGAAACCGCGGCGGAGGACATCGCCTTCGGACCGAGGAACATGGGGCTGGAGGGGGAGGAGCTGGACCGGAGAGTCCGGGAGGCCGCGCGGTTCGCCGGTCTGTCGGAGGAGATCCTCGGGAAATCCCCCTTCGATCTCTCCGGCGGTCAGAAACGGCGCGTGGCCCTGGCCGGCGTCATCGCCATGAGCCCGAAGATCCTGATCCTGGACGAGCCCGCCGCGGGACTGGATCCCGAGGGACGGCGGGACATTCTGGGGGGCGTCAAGCGCTTCTCCCGGGAGAGCGGCACCACCGTCCTCATTGTCAGCCATTCCATGGAGGACATGGCCATGTACTGCGACGACGTCATCGTCATGGCCCACGCGAAGATCCTCATGCACCGCCCCACCGCCGAGGTCTTTTCCCGGGCGGAGGAGCTGGCCGCCGTGGGACTGGACGTGCCCCTCATCACCCGGGTCGCCGCCGCCCTGCGGAAAAACGGCGTGGACATCGGACTGGACGTCTACACCGTCGACTACGCCGCGGACAAGATCCTCGGGATGCTCTGACATCCCCGGCGTGTGCCGCCCGTCCCGCTGCAGGGACAAAAAATACGGATACGCGAAGCGTTTCCTTCCTTTCGAGAAAGCCGGACAAGCCATATGAAATCCGACATCACCTTCGGCCAGTACGTGGGGGGGGATTCCCTCATCCACCGGCTGGACCCCCGCGTCAAGATCCTCATCGCCCTCGTCTATATCGTGGTGATCTTTCTGGCGAAGAGCGTGACGGCCTTTGCCCTGCTCACCGCCGCCGCCGCCGTGTTCGTGCTCATGACGGGCATTCCGCCCCGACTGTTCTTCCGGGCTATGCGGCCCCTGATCTTCATCATCGTCTTCACCGCCGTCATCAATATCTTCTTCATGCGCGGCGAGCACCTGCTCTTCGAGTTCCACTTCATCCGCGTCTACCGGGAGGGCATCGTCAACGCCTTCCTCATCGTTCTGAGGATCCTGCTGCTGATCGTGGCCACATCGGTCTTCATGACCTACACCACCACGCCGCTGGCCCTGACGGACGCCCTGGAGCAGCTTCTGAACCCGCTGAAAAAGCTGCATGTGCCGGTTCACGAGTTCTCCATGATGATGACCATCGCCCTGCGGTTCATCCCCACACTCATCGACGAGACCCAGAAAATCATCAACGCCCAGACGGCCCGGGGAGCGGATTTCACCTCCGGAGGTCTTCTGAAGCGTGGGCGCGCCCTGATCCCGATCCTGATCCCCCTGTTCATCTCCGCCTTCCGGCGCGCCGACGAGCTGGCCACCGCCATGGAGTGCCGGTGCTATACGGGAGGAGAGGGCAGGACCCGGATGAACTCCCTGAAAAGCGAGCCGAAGGACTGGGTCTTCTTCTCCACCATTCTCCTGCTGGGCGCCGCCGTGGTGTGCCTGAACCTGTTCTTCCCGGTGGCCGCCGTGAAGCTCTGAGGGAGGACGCACCGTGAAGCTCCTTCTGAAGCTCATGTTCGTGGGCACGGCCTATGCGGGATGGCAGGCCCAGGACGACAGCCGTTCCCCGAAGCCGTCCCTCCAGCGCATCCTCACCGCCGCCTTTTCCGAATGCTTCGGAGAGCCCATGCGGGTCACCGGATGCAGCAGGACGGACGCCGGGGTCCACGCCTTGGGCTACTGCGCCGCTGTGGAGCCGGAGGGACCGCACGATCCCGAAGACTGGCTCCGCATCCCCGTGGGAAAGGTTCATCGGGCCATGGCGCGCTTCCTTCCCGACGACATCGCTCTGGCGGGGGAGGCCTCCGTCCCGGACAGCTTCCATCCCCGCTATTCCGCCGTGGGCAAGACCTACGTCTACCGCATGACCGACACCGTCTGGCGGGATCCCTTCGAGGCCGGGGGGGCCTGGAGACTGCCGAAGCCCCTGCTGTCCGACGGCGTGGACCGCATGAAGGAGGCCGCCGCCCGCATCCCCGGGACCCGGGATTTCACCGCCTTCATGGCCGCCGGATCGAAAATCGCGGACGCCCGGCGCACCGTCACGTCCCTGAGTGTGGAGCGGCGGGAGCACGTCATCCTTCTGACCGTTTCCGCCGACGGCTTCCTCTATCATATGGTCCGCATCATCGCCGGGACCCTGGCGGACTGCGCGTACGGAGCCATGGAGCCCGAGGACGTTTCCGCGGCGCTTGAGGCCCGGGACCGCTCCGCCGCCGGAAGAACAGCCCCCGCCTGCGGACTGTACCTTGCCTCCGTGGATTACGGGTACCCGGTCCCCTGGCTCTGCCTCTGAGCGTGCGGCGCGGGCGAACGACAACACACAGAATCATCATCGACAGAAGAAAGGAGACGACGCCATGGCCGGAAAGGAACGGCGGCTTCCCGTCGCAGGAAGGATCGAACCCGAGGTCAACCGGTACTACGCGAAGGTAGCCAAGCGCTATACCGCGGCCGGCATCGCGGCTCTGACCGTCTTCCTTCTGTACGTTGCCGCGGTGGCCGTGTTCGCCTCCGATTCCATCACCACCGAAAACCTGGCTTATCTGGTCCGGGATTTCGGCACCGCCGCGGACGAGGGCTCCCGGGATTTCGGGCGCATCGTCTACAACGGGACCTCCGACACGTCCTTCTCCTGGTTCCGGGGAGGACTGGCCGTGTGCGGAACCGACAGCTACCGCTATTTTGACAAAAACGGACTGGCCGTGGTGGCCGATCCCCTGAACTGGTCCAATCCCGTTGCGGTGGCCGGCGAGAAGTATATGCTGGTCTACGATCTGGGCGGGACCGGCTGGGCCGTGTACAACCAGCTGACCCAGATCGTGTCCCGTCAGGCCGACGAGCGGATCATCGCCGCGGACATTGCCCGGGACGGCTCCGTGGTCATGGTCACCCGGTCGAGGGATACCCGTTACGTGGTCAGCCTGTACAACGCCGCCTTCAACCGCACCATGCTGAGCTACAAGGACAGCTACGTGCTGGCGGCCGCCGTGTCCGGGGACGGGGAGCAGTTCCTTGTGGCCTCGGTACGACCGTCCTCCACGGATTTCGACTGCGAGATCGAGCTGATCCGTCGGGGAGAGGACACCCCCCTGACGAAGGACGTCCTGTCCCACGCCATGCCCCTGATGGCCCGGGCCGCGGAGAACGGCTTCATCGTGCTCTGCGACTCCGCCGTCCACTATTACGACACCTACGGCGTGCGGCAGAAGTCCGTGTCCCTGTCCGGCATGACCCTGAAATACGCGGACATCGTTTCCGGCCGGACTGCTCTGGTGGGACAGGTCAACGCCCTGGGCAGCGAGCACCGGGTCATGGTCCTGGATCAGGGCGGGGAGATCCTGTACGATCAGGTCCTGCGCCAGCGGGCCGCCGGAGTCAGCATGGGACGGGATCCCTCGGACGCCCTCTGTTATCTCCGCACCGCCGATTCCGTCATCCGCATCGGACCGGACGGCGGCGAGAGCGTCTATACCCCCGACAGCGGGGAAATCGTCGGAGTCGTGCCTCTCTCAGAGGGCGCCCTGCTCTGTCAGAAGAATGCCGCCTGGCCGATCTTCACCGGAGACGGGGAGACCTGAGAAGAAATCCCCGTGACCGCATGGACCGACAGCCGGCTGCCCTTGAACGATGTAAGATAAAAAGGAGGTCTCCCTATGGAACTGGCCGTAGACGCCATTCTGATTTTCGCAGCAGTGTTCTGTATGTGGGCCGGGACGCGCCGGGGCTTCGTCCGCTCCGTCATGGGCGTGGTGAACGCTCTGGTCTCGTCCTTCGCCGCCTATGCCTTCACCCCGGCTCTGGCGCCCGTCATCGAGGAGCGGATTCTGTCGGGACGGCTGGTGGGAGAGATCGAGAGCGTCCTGCGGGCGTCCCTCGATACCTCCACGGACCTCTTCAACCTGGACGAAACCCTTTCCAATCTGCCCTCCTGGTTCACCGACCTGCTGTCCCGGTACCATGTGTCGCTGGATTCCGTGGCGGACGTCATGCGGGGCATCGTGGGAGCGGACGAGACCTCCCTCTACAACCTGTCGGAGCGGATCGCCTATCCCACCGCCTCCGCCCTGGCCTCAGCCGCCGCCTTCGCCATTCTGTTCGTGGGCGCCTTCCTCGTCATGAGCCTTCTGACCGCCGTCCTGGACCTGATCTTCCGCATGCCCGTGCTGAACGGAGCCAATATGTTCTTCGGATTCCTGGCGGGAGCCGTGGAGGCGCTGGTGCTGGTGTCCGTGCTGGCCGTCGTGATGAACGTGGCCGTGAGGGCCCTGGGAGCCTTCGATTCCTCCTGGTTCGGCGATCGGGTCATGGACAACACCATCCTCTGCTCCTTCCTCGTGGAGCACAACCCCCTGTCCTTCCTGACAACCGTGCTGAAATAAATGACCGGAGCCGGGAACTCTCCGCGCAGAACCGGATGACCCGGACCGCGGGACCATATGCCGATTACGAAAAAACAGGAACGCACCGCGTTTCATTTCCATAAAGGATACTGACCATGATCATGTGTTCAAGGTGCCACAAGCGCGTGGCCGTCATTTTCGTCAAAACCCTGAAGGACGGGGCGGATACCCCGGAGGGCTTCTGCGTCAAATGCGCGAAGGAGCTCGGCATCAAGCCCATCGACGACATCCTCGCCCAGACCGGCATGGACGACGAGACCATCGACCGCTTCAACAGCGATATGCAGGCCATGATGGAGAACGGGGAGTTCCCCGTGAATCCGGAAAACGCCGACAGCAGCGCACCCCTCTTCAATTTCTCCAAAATGATGGGGGAGAGCCGCCGCAAGGAGCGGAAGAAAAAGGACCGCGCCGCGGAGGAGGACGGCGAGCCGGAGTACAAGTACCTCTCCACCTATACCACGAACCTCACCGCCCGGGCCAGAGAGGGCAAAATGGACCGCATCGTGGGCCGGGACCGGGAGCTGGAGCGGGTAGTCCAGATTCTCTCCCGCAGTCAGAAGAACAATCCCTGTCTCATCGGCGAGCCCGGCGTGGGCAAGACCGCCATCGCGGAGGCCCTGGCCCAGCGCATCGCCGACGGGAACGTGCCCTATAAGCTGAAAAAACAGGACGTATGCCTTCTGGACCTGACCGCTCTCGTTGCGGGCACCCAGTTCCGGGGCCAGTTCGAGAGCCGGGTTCTGGGCCTTTTGAACGACGTGCGGGAAAAGGGGAACGTCATCCTGGTCATCGACGAGGTCCACAACATCGTGGGCGTGGGAGACGCAGAGGGCTCCATGAACGCCGCCAATATTCTGAAACCCGCCCTGTCCCGGGGCGAGATCCAGGTCATCGGCGCCACAACCCTCACCGAGTACCGCAAGTACATTGAGAAGGACACCGCCCTGGAGCGCCGCTTCCAGCCCGTCATGGTCAACGAGCCCTCCGTCTCCGATACGGTGGAGATTCTGAAGGGCATCAAGAAGTACTATGAGGACTACCACGGCGTGAAGATCGCGGACGGACTGCTGGAATCCGCGGCCACCCTGTCCGAGCGGTATATCACGGACCGCTACCTGCCCGACAAGGCCATCGACCTCATCGACGAGGCCGCCGCCCACATCGCCGTCCATTCCCCGGAAATCGGGGAGCGCCACGAGCTGGCGGACCGGCGGGAGGAGGTGCGGAAGCAGCAGGGAGACCTGGAGAACGACATCAATTCCGGAGCAGCGGGAGATCCCGACGCCGCCGAGGAGAAGTACAGGCAGCTGGCCGATCTGAAGGCAGAGGAGATGCGCATCGACAAGAGACTGCGCTATCTGGACGAGAAGTGCGGCAGCATCCGCATGAAGGAGTCCGACCTGGCCGACGTCATCGAGATCTGGACCGGGGTCCCCGCCTCCACCATCGCCGAGAGCGAGTACGAGAAGCTGGAAAAGCTGGAGGAGAGGCTCCGCGCCCGCATCGTGGGACAGGACGAGGCCGTGGAGGCCGTGGCCAGAGCCGTCCGGAGAGGGCGCACCGGCGTGTCCTACAAGCGCAAGCCCGTGTCCTTCATCTTCGCCGGTCCCACGGGCGTGGGCAAGACGGAGCTGGTGAAGGTGCTGGCGAACGACCTGTTCTCCTCTCCCGAGACCTTCATCCGGCTGGACATGAGCGAGTACATGGACAAGTTCTCCGTGTCCCGCATCATCGGGTCCCCTCCGGGCTACGTGGGTTACGACGACGCGGGCCAGCTGACCGAGAAGATCCGCCGCCGTCCCTATTCCGTGGTGCTGTTCGACGAGATCGAGAAGGCCCATCCCGACGTGATGAACATCCTGCTCCAGATCCTGGACGACGGCGTCATCACCGACTCCCACGGGAAGCAGGTGGACTTCGCCAACACCATCATCGTCATGACCACCAACGCCGGGTCCACCTACGCTCAGAACAAGCCCGGCTTCACCTCCAATCCGAAGGGCCTCACCGAGGACAAGACGAAGCGCGCGCTGGAGGATTTCCTCCGCCCCGAGTTTCTCAACCGGGTGGACGAGATCATCACCTTCAACAGCCTGACGCCGGAGAACTTCCGCGGCATCGCCTCCCTCATGCTCTCCGACCTTGTGAACATCCTGGAAAAGAAGGGCATCGACGCCTCCTTCACCGACGCCGCAAGGGACTATGTGGCCGAAAAATCCTTCTCCGCCAAATACGGAGCCCGCAACATGCGACGCTTCATCCAGACGGAGATCGAGGATAAGGTCGCGGGTCTGCTGGTGGAGCGCCGGGGCGTGCTGGACCGCCTGACCGTGGACGCCGCGGACGGGGGGATCGTCCTTCTCACCGATCCGGAACAGACAGTATGATTTCATCCAATTCGTGGCATCTGCTCCTCGGAGACGAGGTCCTGCGGCTGCTGGAAACCGATATGTACCGGGGCCTTTCCGCGGATGAGGCGAAAAAACGCAGACGCCGCCTCCGCGGTCAGGTCTGGCATGTGCGGCGGACGTCTGCGTGGGAGGCGGCCGCCGCGTCCCTCTTTGATCTGCCCACCCTGCTTTTGGTGGTTGCGGCAGCGGCGGCGGCCGTGTTCGACAGACGGTTCGAGGCGGGGGCCATCGCGGCGGTCCTGGCCGTGGGAGCTCTGGTGCGGACCGTGGTCAGCGTGCGGGCCAACCGGATCCTGGAGGACATGGCAAGGTCCCGCATTCCCGTGGGGTCCGTGATCCGGGACGGGCGGGTCCACCTGCTTTCCGCCCATGAGATCGTTCCGGGGGACATCATCTTCCTGGACGCCGGCGACACCGTGCCCTGTGACGGGCGGGTCATCACCGGCGACGATTCCGTGGTCAGCGAACGGGGCATCACCGCCAACGAGGTCCCCGTTCACAAGTTCGCCACCGTCATCGCCACCGAGGCGGACAGCGGGGAGGTGCCCTGCGAGTTCCGCTCCAATATGCTCTTCGCCGGATCCCTGGTGCTGGCCGGATCGGTCCGTATCGCCGCCACCGCCTGCGGGGACGACACTCTGGTCTCCATGAAGCAGGGCGGCATCACCATCGACGCGGAGCGGGACTTTCCCCTGGTGGAGCGCCTGAAGAAGCAGAGCCGGATCGTCAGCCTCGTCATGCTGGCCGCCGTCATGGTGCTCACCGGTCTGGCGATGCTCCGCGGAGAGGGCATGGCCCTGCCGGATGTCTTTCTCGGCACCATGGCCATGGCCGTGGCGTCCATGAGCGAATTCTTCTCCTCCATCGCCGCCGTCATCATGGCCGTTTCCGTCCGGCGGGCCGCCGGCTCGAAGAACGGGAGCGGGGAAGGGGAGTGCCGGGTCCTGTTCCGGGATCCCTCCCGCATGGAGGACGCGGCGTCCACCCGGGCCATGGTGTTCTGCGGCAGGAGCGAGGACGGCAGTGAGGGCATATACGTGTGGCCCCACGGTTTCCTTGAGGAGCAGACGGAAAGCGAGGCCTTCGCCTTCAGGATGGGACGCTCCAGGGAGACCGCCTTCTCAAGGGATTATGACGAGATATATGAACTCTTAAAACATTCAATACGGGTGAAAACCGAACATACCTCAGCCATTCATTTCAAGAATCATTATAGTTACTGAAAAAAGGATGCTTCTTCTCAACAGCAATCTGTGAAGAAACATCCTTATCAGTTGCAATATCATCTCAACTATATCACACTTGAAGGTCACATATATTTCAGAATCTGTCTCTTAAATTCCGGCAAATCCTTATTATGTATCTTCATCTGTATCATCGTAATTACATCTCCATCCATCGTAAACGTGTCCGTCTCAATACCGACCACCCCTGTCCGTTCAATTATTCTCATTATTTCATTGATTTTTTCATTGTATTCAAAGACTATCAT
>CACYWX010000030.1 GCA_902778205.1 uncultured Ruminococcus sp.
CCTTCCTGCGGGAAAAGCGGATCCGGAAGATTTCGGGAAGACGGTAAATCGGGTAAAACAGAAATCTGCATATCAAAATCCCCCGGTCGGCGTGATCGGGGGATTTGAATATATAAGGATACTTTAAGTGAGTATCCCTTAGAAATCCCGGGTGGTCTGCTTTATCTCACGCCTCCCATCCGTCCATGCGGTCAAAGATTTCGTACAGGGGGAGCTTCCATTCCTTTGTCATCCGGGCGGAGGCGGCTCCGTCCCGTTCCCCGAACTCCATCAGATC
The DNA here is from genome assembly GCA_902778205.1 of uncultured Ruminococcus sp. Taxonomy (GTDB): domain Bacteria; phylum Bacillota; class Clostridia; order Oscillospirales; family CAG-272; genus UMGS1696. The sequence continues at coordinate 278 of CACYWX010000030.1, forward strand.
CTCCGAGGTGAGGTTCTGCGCCCAGCCCTCGAGGAACTCTTCTTCTCCGATGTCGTTGGGATTGCCCCGGGTGATGAAATTGCGGAACCGCGTCTTTGCCACACTCCCCAGGACCCAGTCGCTGTCGTCGTATACCCGGGACGTTCCCGGCTTTGGCACGTTGCCGTAGAAGTAGACCTCCTCGCCGCTGTGCCAGGAGCCGAGACGGCCGTTGTCCTTCGAGAACAGGTACTCCCACACCGGGATCCCGTTTGCCACGGCCAGCCGGTTCAGGCAGTAGTGGGGATAGTCGAAGAACACCGCGCCCCAGATCTCCCGCCAGGCCTCGTCCGCCTCCTCATCCGAGGAAACGGGGTAGAGCGCGAACACCTCCTCCGCGTACTCCCCGAAGTAGTCCCGCACCCGCTTGTCGAAGCCGTTCCGGTCCGTGTGGTCGAACACCAGAAACGCTCCGCTCTCGTGGAGGTTGTACCCGTGGAGGACGGCCTCCTCGTTGTGGATCCCCGCCCGGTAGGATTCATGGGGCGTCATGGTCAGGGCGTAGCCGTCCACCGTGATGTGATGCTGGGTGTAGGCCTCGTCCGCAAGCGCCTCCGCGGACAGGGACCGGAGCTCCGCCGCCGAGGACACGCCGTGCCGCTCCATCAGCTCCGCCCCGCTTGCCAGCGCCTCGCCGAAGAGACGGAAGGAATGGGGAGGCTTCACCGACGCCAGCGTGGAGCTTTCGAGGATCGCCCGGCGGAACAGCCCGGAGGCCAGGGGCGAGGTGCAGAGCGCGCTGACCGACGCCGATCCCGCGGATTCCCCGGCCAGAGTCACGTTTCCGGGGTCCCCTCCGAAGGCCGCGATGTTGTCCCGCACCCACTCCAGCGCCTTGATCTGATCCAGCAGGCCGTAGTTTCCCGTGGTGCCGTGCTCCGATTCCGCCGCCAGCTCCTTCAGGGCTAGATAGCCGAAGACCCCCAGCCGGTAGCCCATGTTCACCACGATCACGCCTTCCCGGGCCAGGCCTTCGCCGCTGTAATCCCCGTACCAGGGCTGGCCGGTCTGCAGGGAGCCTCCGTGGATGTAGACCAGCACCGGAAGGCCGGACTCCGGACGCTCGGCGGGCCGCCAGACGTTGACGTACAGCGCGTCCTCGCTGACCGGAGGCCGGTAGTTGTCCCGGAGGGAGATCTTGTAGTCGTGATACCCGATGATCTGCACCAGGGAATCGTAGAGGGGGAGGTTCACCGGCTGCATGGACATGGGCGCGAAGGAATCCGCCTCCAGCACGCCCTCCCATGGCTCCGGATCCGCCGGTTCCCGCCAGCGGAGCTCACCCACGGGCGGCGCGGCATAGGGGATCCCCGCGAACACCTCCACGGCCCCGTCCGCCGTTCTGACGCCCCGCACGTCTCCGTCCCGCAGGGCGACGATCTCCGTGGGACCGCCGTTCTTCCCCTCCACAGCCGGGACCCGCTTCACCGGAGGCCAGGTCAGAACGAGGATGCCGGTGAAGCACAGGATCCATCCCGCGGAGCAGAGGAAGCGGAGAGCTCCCCGGCCTGCTCTGGCAGTCTTCCGCCGGAGCAGAAGATAACCCGCCGCGGCCGCCAGGGTAAGCGCCCATCCGGCGACTGTGTTTTTGTTCAGCTCCAGCACCGCCAGCATCAGCCCCAGTATCAGCAGAAAGCACAGGGCCTTCAGAACCTTACCGATCTTCATGGAATCCGCCTTCCCGCGCGCGGGAACAGAGAACGCGCGTCAATTGTATGATGGGAAAATGATACCATAACCGGCCATCATTGTCAAGGCTCCCGGCCCATGGACTGCCCACAGATGCCATGGAACGCAAAAAATCCGCCGTTCTCCCCCCATGGGGGGAAGAGAGGGCGGATCGTTTTGTTTGTGCTCGGGCCGTGCGGAAGACGGGATCACTCCTCTTCTTCGGGTTCTTCCTCAAACTCTTCCTTGCCGGCGCCGCAGAGGGGGCACTCAAAATCATCCGGAATGTCTTCCCAACGGGTTCCGGGCTCAATCCCGTTGTCGGGATCGCCTTCCTTCTCGTCGTAAACATATCCGCAAAGCGGGCATACGTACTTCACTGTCGCACCTCCTTCTCTCTCGTGGATTTTCAGGTACTCATTGTAGCATAAGCGCGTGTCCTTTGCAAGCAGAAAAACAACGAAATCTCTCAGCGCGCTTTGTCGGAACTGTACAAATCAGCCGCAGGATCCGACAGTCCCGGCGGGATTCAATCCTTCCGGTACGCCGCGCCCTGCATGGAGCCCCGGCGGAACAGCTCCTTGTCGATCTCGTTTGCGACCTCGGTCTTGCGGGCGCACCACTCCGGACCGAGAAGCTCGTCCTCCGGCGCGTCTCCCGTGACCCGGCCGATCACCGTACCGGGCGGCAGAAGCTCCAGCTGATCGCAGACGATGCGGACGTATTCCTCCCGGTCCAGAGGTCTGTATTCCCCGGCCTCGAAGAGCTCCGCCAGCCGCGTCCCGCGCAGGACATGGAGCAGATGCAGCTTCACCATGTCGGGCCCGAGGGCCGCCGTGTCCCGCGCCGTCTTCAGCATAGTCTCCCGGTCCTCCCCGGGCAGTCCGTCGATCAGATGCACCCCGATCTGGAACCGCTTCATGGGCAGTCCCTTCGCGTCTCCGCGGGCGGCCTCGTTCCGGAATTCCGCGTTCACCTTGTCGGCCGCGTGACGGAGCCGTTCGTATCCGTTCAGAAATTCCGCGAAGCTGTGACACCGGTTGATCCGTTCCGCCGTGCCGTCGTCGGAGGTCTGCAGGCCCAGCTCCACCGTCAGCGGGATCTTCCGGGCCAGACGGATCAGCGTGCCGGTCATCTCCTCGCTCAGGGCGTCCGGACGGGTGGCCACCGACAGCATCACCGCGTCCGGCCATTCGGCGGCGTGGTTGAAGGCGCGGCTCAGGGCGGCGGGATCCCCGTAGGTGTTGGTGTGGGCCTGGAAATAGGGGATGAACCCCACGGGATCCCATTTGGCCCGGGCCTGCTCCCTGCCTCGTTCGTACTGCATGTCCAGAGTCCCCTCCGGTGAGGACGCGCTTCCGTTTCTGCAGAACATGCAGCCGCCCCGGCCCTTCGTCCCGTCGATGTTGGGACAGGTGCAGCCCTGATCCAGCGCGACTCTTGCGATCTTTCCGCCGAACCGCGCCTTCAGATACCAGTCGTATGTCATGTACCGCTTGTTGGAATCCGTATAAGGATAAGGATTGATCTCCCGCTGTGTCACTTGAACCTCCGGCGGCCCCCCGCCGTCCTGACTGAATTTTCCATCGATTGAGTTTTCTGCTGGAAGGTCTCTATTCTATCACACGAATATATGATAATTTGCGAATAATTTGAAAATAATCTGGGAACACGTCGGCGGGTCTTGCATTTTCTTTCAAAATCCTGTATAATAAGAAATTAACAGGCACCCGCATGAATTTTGAATCCCCGGATTTTTCATTTTCATCCCGAAAGAAGCCGTTTTTCCCGGGAAATGTGAAGGATTCCGGTACCGAAAATTCATTCCGCACCCGTCCGGACCCTTTGACGGGCAGAAGGAGCGCGCCGGAATTCCGCCGGAAAACGGAGCCGGGTCAGGGAGGAGAGAGTATGCTGGAAATAGGAGCCATCGTCTGGGGCGTCACCGACCTGGACCGGGCCGTCCGCTTCTGGAGCGCCGCCCTGGACTACGAGGTCAAATGGAGGGACGCCGATTTCGCCGCGCTGGGGCCGAAGGACGGAAGAGCGGGCGTTCAGCTCTCCCTCAGCATCGTGACCTCCCCCCATGCCCGCCGCCACCACATGGACCTGTTCTGCGAAGACCGGGAGAGGGAGGCCGGGCGGCTTATCTCCCTGGGAGCGACCCGCAAGGAATGGCGGTATCCCGACGACGCCGACTACATCGTGCTCCTCGACCCGGACGGCAATCCCTTCTGCGTCTGCTCCTGACGCTTTTCATTCAGAATCAACCACACCTCCGGAGGTGAATCCATATGACACACGCAACGAAACCGTTTACCGAAATGAACACAGACGAACTGCTGGCGGTCTGCGCGGCGGAGCAGGAGAAGCTGGACCGCTGGTCTGACGAAAACCTGACCCTAGATTTGACCCGCGGCAAGCCCAATCAGGCTCAGCTGGACCTCTCCTCCGGAATGCTCTCCATCGTGTCCGACCGCGGCGACTGCTTCAGCGAGAGCGGCGTGGACTGCCGGAACTACGGCATTCTGGACGGCCTGCCGGAGACCAAGCGCCTCTTCGCGGAGCTTCTGGGCCTCCCCGCCAGCCGGATCCTCGTTCTGGGCAACTCCTCCCTGAACGTCATCTACGACACCCTGGTGCGTGCCATGCTGTTCGGCGTCGCCGGCGGCCACGAGCCCTGGTGCCGTCAGGGGCGCATCAAGTTCATCTGTCCCTCCCCCGGCTACGACCGCCATTTCACCATGTGCCGCACCCTGGGCATCGAGATGGTCCCCGTTCACATGAACGCCGACGGACCGGACATGGACGCCGTCTACGATCTGGCCTGCTCCGATCCCTCCGTCAAGGGCATCTGGTGCGTGCCGAAATTCTCCAATCCCGAGGGCATCACCTATTCCGACGCCGTGGTGGAGGCCTTCGCCGCCATGCATCCCGCCGCCCCCGACTTCCGCATCTTCTGGGACAATGCCTACGCCGTCCACGAGCTGTACGACGAGGAGGTCCATCTGGCCAATATCTTCGATTACGCCAAGGAATACGGCACCGAGGACAACATCTTCTATTTCGCCTCCACCTCCAAGATCACCTTCCCCGGCTCCGGCCTGGCCGTCATGGTGGCCTCCGAGAAGAACCTGGAGCAGATCCGCCCCATCATCGCCACCCAGACCATCGGCTACGACAAGATCAACCAGATGCGTCACGTGAAGTTCTTCGGGAACGCCGCCGGCATCCGCGCCCACATGAAGAAGCAGGCCGCCATCATCCGCCCCAAGTTCGAGATGGTGGAGGAGCTGTTCCACCAGTATCTGGACGGCACCGGCATCGCTCACTGGACCGAACCCCGCGGCGGCTACTTCATCAGCCTGTACGTCCACGAGGGATGCGCCAGACGGGTGTATCAGCTGGCGCGGTCCGTGGGCGTGACGCTGACCACCGCCGGCTCCACCTACCCCTACGGCAGGGACGCCAAGGACAGCAACCTCCGCATCGCCCCCACCTACCCCGAGCCGGACGAGCTGCGTCTGGCCATCAAGATCCTCTGCTCCTGCATCAAGGTCGCCTGCGCGGAAAAGCTGTTGAAGGTGTGAGGTCCTATAGGTCCGTATCCCCTCATCCGCACGGATTCTCAAAGCTTGTCCTTCCCGCACAACCTGAACCGTCACCCGGCCCTCCGTCTGCCCGCGGAGGACCTTTTTTCAATTCTTACAGTTTCCTCACGTTTCCTCTCCCGCTTGAAAGTCCCGGCCGGACAGGTTATAATAAATTGAAACGCCCTCAAAGGAGGAATCCATGAAACGCATTCTCATTGTCGAAGACGATCCGGTTCTGTGCGACGGACTTTGCCGCACGCTGGCCGGGGATGACTGGCGGACCTGCGGCGCGAAAACCGTTGGAGAAGCGCGGCTGCGCATGGCGGAGTCCCTCCCCGACTGCCTCATTCTCGACTGCAATCTCCCGGACGGGAACGGCTTCGACTTCTGCCGCGAGGTCGTGAGCCGCCGCCCGGTCCCGGTTCTTTTTCTCACGGTGCGGGATTCCGAGGCGGACGAGGTGGCGGCGTTCCAGGCGGGGGCATACGACTATATGAAAAAGCCGTTCTCTCTCATGGTGCTGAAGGAGCGCGTCCGGCGTCTGCTGCTCACGGGATCGGGCGGGAATCCGTCGGCGTCCTATGTGTCCGGGCGGTATGAATTTCATTTTGACACCCTCGATTTCCGCGCGGACGGAGAGCCGGTGATCCTCTCGGCGTCGGAGGCGCGGCTTTTGTCGGTACTTGTGAAGAACGCCGGGCGGGTGGTGTCCCGTTCGTCCCTCGTCGAAGCGCTCTGGGACTGTTCCTCGGACGCCATCGGGGAGAATACGCTGTCCGTGACGGTGAAACGGTTAAGGGGAAAGCTGGCTTCGGGGACGTCCGGCGGCGATCCGATCCGCACGGTCTACGGCCTCGGCTATGTGTGGAAGGGGGACGAGTCATGAAACCGATCCCGACGATCCTTGCGCTGATTTTTCTCTCGGTTCTGCTGGTGCTGGCGAATCAATACCGGCTCGGAAGCGTTGTTCCTACCGTGGTCTACACGGTTCTCGCGGTCGGGCTGATCCTCTGGAGCGCGCTCCGGGAAAAGAAAAAACGCGCGGATCTCGTCGCCCGTCTGAACGCTTTATTCGACGGCGGGGAGGCCGATCTCACGGCGGAAAACGAGGAATCCGCACTGGCCCGCCGCGTGGTGCTGACCCGGAAAGCTCAGACGGTGCGGGAAGAGAAGCTGAGGCAGGGATACGAACACCTTTCGTCCCTGGTCTCGGACATCGCCCATCAGTCGAAAACGCCCCTCGCGTCCATCCGCATGACGGCGGAAACGCTGGACAGCCGGGAGGGTGAGGTCATTCGCGCGCAGTCGGAACGGCTGACATTTCTTTTCGACGCTCTGGTAAAGCTCTCCCGGTGCGAATGCGGCCTGATCGACGGGAATCTCAACCCGCGGGAAAACTCCGTGGAGGAGCTGGTGTGCCGCGCCGTTTCGGACGCGCTCCCGGCGGCGGAAAAGCGGGGGATCGATTTCACGGCGGACCTTGGGGGCGGGCTCACCGCCGTGTTCGATCCGCGCTGGACGGCGGAGGCCCTCTTCAACCTCTGCGACAACGCCGTGAAATACGCCCCGGAGAACTCCGTCGTCACCGTGACCGCAAATGACCTCGGCACCTCCGTGCGGATCGACGTCTCGGACCGGGGGCCGGGCGTTCCGGAGAGCGAGAGAACCGAAATCTGGAAGCGCTTTCACCGGGGAGCGAATGCCGGGACCCAGCCGGGCGTGGGGATCGGGCTGACCCTGACAAGAGCCATTGTCACGGCGCAGGGAGGCCGGACGCTCTGCGGGGACAATCCCGGGGGCGGCGCGGTTTTCTCGATCTTCCTGCCGAAATCCGCAAATGTGAGCAAACTGAAAGAATTCGTCACCGCTCGGAAAGATTGATCTGCTATACTGGAATCATCCAAAGAAAGGCGGATCGGACATGATCGAAACAAAGCATCTCACGAAACTCTACGGCACGGACGAAAACCGGCTCCGGGCCCTCGATGGGGTGGATCTCACAATAGCCCGGGGCGAGTTCGCGGCTGTCGTCGGGCCAAGCGGCTGCGGGAAATCCACCCTGCTGCACCTGCTCGGCGGGATCGACACCCCGACGGAGGGGAGCGTCGTCATCGACGGCACGGACCTCTCCACTCTCGCGCCGGATCCTCTGACGGTTTTCCGGCGGCGGCACATCGGATTCGTGTTTCAGAGTTTTAATCTGGTTCCCCGGCTCAACGTCTGGGAGAACGTAACCCTTCCGCTGGGACTGGACGGTCTCCGGGCGGACCGTGACGAAGTCGAAGCCATGCTTTCCACCCTCGGGATCGCGGACAAACGCTTTGCCATGCCGCACCAGCTGTCGGGCGGTCAGCAGCAGCGGGTAGCCATTGCCCGGGCGCTCATCACAAAGCCCCACGTCGTACTGGCGGACGAGCCCACGGGGAATCTCGATTCGAAGACCTCCCTCGACGTGGTGCTGACCCTCTGCCGCCTGAACGAGGAGCTTTCCCAGACCATTGTCATGGTGACGCACAGCGAGGAAATGGCGCAGATGGCCTCCCGCCGCATCCGGATGGAGGACGGGCGGATCGAGGCGGATTCCGGGGTGGTGACGAAATGAAGGATCTTTTGAAAGACGCCCTCCGAAGGATCAGGAATCACAGGACGCGCTCGGTCATCGTCTGCGCGGCGGTGATTCTGACAGCCGTGCTCTATTCCGCGGTTTTCGGGATCGCCTCGTCCTCGTTTTCAGCATACGAGCGAACGCTTGCACTCCTGTGCGGCAACGATTACCACGGCGCGATTTCCTATGCGTCCTATACGGAACCGGAAGACATGATCCTCGCGCGGCTGAGGAGGCTGTCCTATGTGAAGGAAGCCGCCGCCCTGACGCCCGTGGGAATGGGAACGGCTTCGGTGACGGAAGAGGGGCTTCTTTCCTCGTCCCTTCGGATCGGGGGATTCTCGGGCAAGGACATGACGGCGCACTTCTTTCTCACGCTGACCGAAGGGCAGTTCCCGGAGACGGCGGATGAAATCATGCTCTCCCGCAGGCATTTTCCGGACGAAGCCGTCGGCGGGCGCGTGACTCTCTGGCTGATGCGGAAAACGGATTCCGGAGCGGAGCCGTATGCCCGGGAATTCACCGTCACAGGGTTTTACGAAGCGGAAAAAGGAGCGGGATCGTCGGAGCTTGCCGCCGTCGTAAATGGCAAAGAAAACCCGTCCGACGGCATGATGCTCTATCTGCTGTTCCGCAATCGCCTGAACATCAGGGGAAAGCTCGAAAAAGCGCTCGATTCCGTCCGCGACGCGATCCGCGGGGATGTTCCCGATACGATCGTCAGCGCGGCGTATCTTACGGGCAATTTCAAAGAACAACTGAACTCGACGTCGGTCTTCGCGCTTCTGTTCTCCCTCATCGTCATCTTCGGCGCGGCGTCACTCCTGATCGTCGGGGTGTATTCCGCCGCGCTGACGCAGGACATGAAAATGCAGGGGCTTCTCTGGGTGCTGGGCACGACGGAGAGACAGCGGAAGCGGGCGATTTGGGCGGAGGCGGGGCTGTTGCTTCTGTTCTCCCTCCCCGTCGGACTGCTTCTCGGATACCTCGTCGGATGGCGGATGCTTGTTCCGCTCATGGATTCGTTCGGGACGGACCGGGTGACGGGCAGGTTTGACGGATGGGTGGCTGTTCTTGCCGCCGTCTTCACCGCCGCGACCGTGCTGTTCTCCGCCGGAAGGCCGCTGCGCCGGATCCGGAAGCTCACGCCCATCGAAGCGGTCCGGGGAGAGGAGAAGCGCGGAAAAGAGGACCGGAGATGGATCCGAAGCCGGAGAACACCGGGCACAGCGGGTCTTGTACGCCGGGAGCTCGTCCGCAATCCCCGCGCCCATATCGTTCCGGCTGTCTCGGTGTCCCTCGCGGCCCTGCTCATCGCGCTGACCTCCTCCGCCGTCGCCGTCATGCGGAAAAACATCGCAACCGACCTGCGCGCGACGGATTATCAGCTCTGCCCGACGCTGGGCTATTCTTCGATCTCCATCGACAGCGGGATCGGGCTGACGGAGGGCTTCTGCGAGGCGGTGAAGCGGCTCGACGGCGTGGAGAAGGTCTGGCCCGTCCGCGTCGCCGTGGATCATGTCCCCGCGACGAAAGAACAGAAAGCCGTCGCCTCGGCGGAACTCGACTACTGGCGCGGGACGGGATTCAACAACGAATATTTCGACGTGATGCACCGGCAACTGATCGCCGCCGCAAATGGAATGCTAACCTGCTGCGTGCTGGGGATCCCGCAGGAGCTCTTCGGCGCGGTACAGCTGAAAAACGGGACGATCCCCACGGCGGACAAGATCCCGGAGGGGGACTTCGTCATCGCCGCCGGGATGTACCGGGAGGACGCTTCGGGATACTACTTCTCCGACGGAGATGCGCTGACCCTCGGCGGAAGGACGTTCTCCGTAATCACCTCCGAGGGCTGGAGCTACTATGTCACATACCGGCTTTCCCTGCATCTCTACCAGTATGAGCAGGGCAGTCAGCTTCTGATCCTGCCGCTCGACGTCTTTGAATCGCTCTATCCGGACGCGGCTGTCAGCGTGCTTCTGGTTGATGAACCGGACGGCGGGATCGGGCTGTTGAAAAACTCCCTCGCCGACCTCAGCGCTTCTTTCGGCGAGGCGGCTTTCATCGACACTGCGGATTCGGAGGACGGCACGGAGGGCCTCATGATGGACATCGACAGCCGCTTCGAGGATCTGGAAGAGATCAGGGGGCAGATCGATTCACTTTCCGCCGTGGGGTACAGTCTCGCGGGACTGCTCTTCCTCATCGGCGCGTTGGGGATCGTCAACGCCGCCTTGGCCTCCGCCGCGAACCGTCAGCGGGAATACGCCCTGCTCGAAGCCGTCGGCATGACGGGCCGCCAGCTCGGGGGGATGAACTTCTGCGAGAACGCCTTCTCCGTACTCGTGTCCGCCGTCGTCCTTGCCGTCAGCCTGCCTCTTCTGACCCGGCTGCTCTCGGCGGGCTTCGACGCGGATGTGAAGGTCGATCCCGTCCCCGCGCTCATCATGCTCGGCGTGCAGCTTGCGCTGTCCGTTGTCGTTTCCGCCGTCGTGTTCCGGATGAACAGAAGAAGAACGCTCAGCGAACGGGTGAGGATGGAGGAGTGAGTGGGGAAAGCTGTTGAGCCTCGGCTGAATCAAAAACAGTTGAAAAACAGGAGCCGTTTCCGCAGAGGATCCGGCTCCTGTCTGTCTTTATTGATCCATCGGACGGTGTGCGGTCAATAGCTCCCGGCCTTTTTGACGGCCTCCATGATGGCCTTCATGTTGTCCAGGGACACGGCGTTGGGAATGGAGTGGTCGGAGGAGAAGATGTAGCCGCCGTTCTCCTTCAGCGCGGGGACCGTGCGCTCGATCTCGGCGACAATGGCCTCCTTATTGTCCCAGAGGACCGCGTTGATGCCTCCGTGGAGGGTCAGCCGGTCTCCGTACTTCTTCTTGAGGGTCAGCGGCTCCATGCCGGCCTTCACCTCCAGCGGATTGAGGCAGTCCACGCCGATCTCCACCAGATCGTCCACCCGGGTCATGACGTCGCCGCAGGAGTGCAGATGGGCGTAGATGCCGTGGTCGTGGGCCCAGTTCACAGCCCGCTGGTGGGTGGGACGGAGCAGCTCCCGGTACATCTCGTTGGAGAAGAAGGTGGTCCCCTTGTAGCCCATGTCGTCGGGCCAGAAAATGGCGTCGAAATGATACCCGGCGTCCCAGATCCGCTCGAACAGGGAAATGCAGCAGTCCAGATAGGTGTCGAACATGTCCCGCACCCAGTCCGGCTCCTCGTACATGGCAATGAGGATGGTTTCCGTGCCGGACATCCAGGAGTGGGTCACGTCGAAGCCGAACCAGAACGAGGCCTCGATCCAGCGTCCCTCCGCCCGGAGCCGGTCGTAGTTGTCCTTCAGCCACTGCCACGGGATCCTGTCGTCCCGCTCGTCGTTGAGCATCCGGGCTTTGGCGTCCGCCCAGGCCTCGGGTGAGGTGACGGTGTAGTCCAGAAACTCCGGGGTGGAGTCCAGCTCCTTGAAGTTCTTCAGGGTCACGCCCCAGGGAGTGGTGACGATGCGGTACCGGTCGGTCTCCTCCAGAACCTTCACCTCGTAGCGGGGGGTGATGTCCACGCCGATCCGTTCCAGCTTGTCGACGCCGAAGTAATCCCGCCAGTCCACCCCCGCGGGCATGCCCTCCCTCTGCCACCGGCGCAGGGTACCAGCCCAGGGATCGTCGATGATGGGGATCCGGTCCGCCTCCCGGTGCTCGAACATGCGGCTGAACCGCTCATACGTGGTCATCATTCCTCGTTCCTCCTGAAAGGGACTTTTTCTGCATTATAGCACAGGCTCCGGATCAAGTCAAGGGAGCGGATCCTTCGGGCGGGAGAAAGTTCCGTCAGTCTGACGGATTTCCGGTTGATTTCCGGAGGCCGTTCTGTTATAATGGACGGGAAATCAGGGGAGGCTTCCTTCCCCGGACACAGGGAGAGCATCATGAAGCTGGCAACCACCATCGGAGAGGTTTACGGATATGTAGGAGGGGATCCCGCCGCGGCGGTGCGGATGTACGAGGGGACGGGCTTCCGGCATCTGGACTACAGCTTTTACCGGGTCATGGCGCCGGGCCATCGGTTCATGACGGAGGACTGGATCCGGCAGGTGGAGGAAGCCGGGGAGGCGGCGGCGAAGCTGGGCTTTGACTTCGTGCAGGCCCATTCTCCGGACTACAATCCCTTCCGCGATCCGTCGGACACCGCCTACCACGAGCGCGGCATGACGGCCACCCTGCGGTCAATTGAGGCCTGCGGACGGCTGGGGATCCCCGCCATTGTGGTCCACTCGGGCTACGGGACGGAGTATCTGTATCCGGGAGACCGGGAGGGGTATTTCTCCGCCAACCGCCCCTTCTACGAGGCCCTGATCCCGGCCATGGAGAAGTGGAACGTGAAGGTCTGCATCGAAAACAGCGCGGAGGGCAACATGGGGAACCGGTACTTCTTCATGACCGCGGAGGAGATGAACGCCTTCCTCGCGTACATGGACCATCCCCTGTTCGGCTGCTGCTGGGACATCGGCCACGGGCACATGCGGGGGATCCCTCCTCACGACGAGCTGGCCGCCCTGGGAAAGAATCTGACGGCGGTCCACATCCACGACAACGACGGACACGCCGACCAGCACCTGGCTCCCTTCTTCGGCACCATCGACATGGACAGCGTCATGAGGGGGATCCTCGACGCGGGCTTCACCGGATATTTCACCTTTGAATCGGACAATTTCCTGCCCTTCCGGGAGATCCACGGATCGGGAGTCCTCGCCGCGCCGCCGATGGAGGTGAAGCGAGCCGCCCTCCGGATGCTGTACGCCATCGGTAGGGAATGCCTCGGCGCCTACGGGCTGTTTGAAGAGTGAGCCGGAACAAATGAAAAAGACCGCGCCGCGGATTTTTGAACGTCTGCGGCGCGGATTTTTGCTGTCGGAATGTGGGTGATACTATTCTCAGTCTAAAAGGATGACTTCATGGGTTTTGAACGCTTTATGCAGGAGGCGAATCGCCTTGCGATGAGCTCGCGTACAAGTTCTCTGATAAATTTGGACAACTATTTTGGTGTGTCAAGGTTTCGGTTGCACTGTATTGGTATAGCTTGTTCTCTGCCTCCATTCAGAAGTTCTTTGCCAGGCTTTCTTGCAAGAAAGCCGCGTAACCTCTTAGAAGAGATTTAGTATGAGTAATCAGAGTCTGACGGTGACGCCCTCGCGGGAGGAGCGGAAAGCGGCGTCGATAACCTTCATGCAGTTCAGCACCTGCCGCGGCTTGACGATGAGCTCCTCGGTCCCCGCCAGCACGCCGGCCAGATTGCGGTACAGGGAGTGCCAGTCTCCGCCCGGGGTGTTGTCGGTGTCGAATTCCTCGAACCCGTCGATGCGGTGACGGCTCTGATCCCGGAGAACCACGCGGAAGTCCTCGAAGGCCTTGGCCTTTTCCACAGCGGAGGAATCCCCCGTCATACGGCGCACGTGGACGGCACGGTCCCCCATCTCCTGCATGGTCATGGCGCCCCGGTCCCCGTATACGATCCAGCGGGGCAGAGGAATGGGATTGTAGGTGGAGACCTCCATCTGCGCGGCAAGGCCGCTCTCAAAGGTTAGGAGGACCTTGGCGTAGTCGTCCACCTCCTCCGACCACAGGGGACGGACGACGGCGGAGACGGTCTTCACCGGCTCGTTCACCAGGAAGAGGAGCTGGTCCAGCATGTGGACGCCCCAGTCCAGAAGCATACCGCCGCCGTGGTCCTCCATGCCGCGCCAGCCGTACATGTCGCCGTTGCCGTTCTTCGAATGGATGCGGGATTCGATCATAAAGGGCTTGCCGATCACGCCGTCCTCCAGAGCCTGGCGGATCATGAGAAAGTCTCCGTCCCAGCGGCGGTTCTGGTGAACGGTGAAGAGGCGTCCGGTCTTCTCTGAGACGGCAATCATCTTCTCCACCTCGGCGGCGTTCCGGGCGGCGGGCTTTTCCGTCATGACGTTGAAGCCAGCCTCCATGGCGCGGCATGCCATCTCGCAGTGGTAATTGTTGGCGGTTCCCACCACCACCAGATCATAGCCTCCGTGGGCGAAGAAGTCCTCCGGATTGTCAAAGGCCAACAGTCCCCGCTTCTCCGCGTCCGCCCTTCTCTCCGGATCGATGTCGAAAACCGCGGTGGGCTCGAAGGGAAGCGTCTCATCCGTGGTGACGGCCGCGTAGTGATAGCCGCTGATCATGCCGCCGAAGCCGATGTATCCGACCTTGTATTCCATAATTCTCTCCTTTTTGTCGGACCGCCGGAAGGACGGTCCGGATTGCTTCAGATCTGCGGTTCCATTGTATCACCGAGCCCGCTCCCCGTCAAGCGGTTGAAGGAAAAAACACCCCGCATCCGCAAGGGATACGGGGTGCATGCCTATTCAAGCCAGATGCTCACAGGCGGATCGGATCGCTCCGTTCAGCTCAGTGATGCTTCTTGGAAGCGGCGAAGCCGGCCAGAGAAACGACGGCGGCGACAGCGGCGGCAATGCCGAAGTCGAAGGTCTGAGGAGCCTCAGCCTTGTCGTCCATAGCCTGGTCAACGGTCTCAGCGTCAGCAGCAGCCTTGTCGCCGGTCTTTTCGCCGAGCAGGTTCAGCTCGGAGACCTGGAACAGGTTGGCCTCGGTGGAGGCAGCTTCGAACTTCACATAGGAGACGCCTTCAGCGGCAGCCTCACCGGCATAGTAGGTGAAGTTGGTCTCTTCGAAGAAGGTGTCGTCGC
>CACYWX010000031.1 GCA_902778205.1 uncultured Ruminococcus sp.
GACCGTACTGGCGGCGTATTATACACTGAAGGGCACGGCGTCCCGGACGGCGGAGGCCATCGCCCGGATCGCGTACAACGGCAAGTCTTACGGGGATTACTCCCTCAGGGACTACGCGGGCGACGCGTGGGACATCGCCCATTCCGCGGTGCAGGGTACGGCGGAGGGCGCGGTAAAAGGCGTCCAGTCCTTTGTCGATTACAACGATCCGGTCGGCGCGAAGTGGAAGGCCGGGCTCCAGGTCGGCGGCGAGGCGGCGAAGGAGATGTGGGATACGGCCAGAAAGGGCGGCGACTTTGTCGACATCATGAAGGCCGGCGCACGTGGTACGACCAAGGGCGCGGTCAACGCGACGATCAGCTACGCGCTCGACAAGACCGTCGGCAAGCTCGGCGGCAAGGGCACGGAATTCAACACGTCCAGAATCAGCAACTACGGCGGCGCGACCGGAACGATCGCCAACAAGATCACCTCGGGCGACCTGGTGAGCGGCGGCGCGAACACGGCGGTCAGCATGATCACGGAAAAAACCGGCATGAACGACGCCATCGACGGCCTCTTCGGCAGCCCGACCGCCCACGCGGACAGGGCGGCACAAGCGGCGCAGCGGATTTCCGACGCGGCGAAGGGAATGAAATGAGATACGGAGGAACAACGGAATGAAGCACTTCCAGACCATGACGGAGGCGGTCCGGGCGGCGTCTCAGCTCTGCTCCGGCTGGCTCGTGCTCGAAAACGGCGAGCCCGTCGAGACGGACGCGGCCCTGTATCTTGCCGGAGTCACGGACCGGCTGGATCATGAGGACGACGCGGCGGGCGAAACCTACTACCTTGCGTCCGACGAAGGCGCGGTGGGCGTGACAAGCAGATACGAATACCTCGCCCAGTGGATCCTGATCCCTCTGCCCCGTCCCATGGCGGAAATCGAGCGGGACGCTTCGGCCGAGCTGGAGCGCCGCCGGAGCGAACAGTCCCAAGGGCGGACGGAACCTGCGCGGTTCTGCCCCTGGTGCGGTTTCCGGCAGGAGCCGGGCGCGAAGTTCTGTCCGGACTGCGGAAGAAAGATCTGACAGAAGGGCCCGTGCCGCAAAAGCCCCGGGGCTTCGATCCGGCGGAGCGGAAGGTGGGACGCCGAAGCGCGATCGGGTAAACCGGACGCTCCCGCTTTTCGGCGTATTCCCCGCGGTCAGACCGGGACGAACAGGAGAGTCATCGAGATCCGAAACTATGTCCTCCGGCATTTCGGCGAAGGGATCGGCACCCGGAGCGTCGCGGAACACCTCGGTCCCTTTCGCTTCGGTCCATGCAAAGCACTGTGTTTACAAGGAGTCGGAAATGTATCCTCACTACGAAACCGATAAACTGCTGGTTTCCTGCGTTCCTTCCCCGCGTCAGCTCCGGCACGCGCGGATGGAGTTCTACGGCTTTATCTGTTTCAACGTCAACACCTTCACCGACCGGGAATGGGGAACCGGAAAGGAATCCCCGTCGATTTTCGCGCCTGCGGAATACGACCCGGCTCAGTGGATCGATGCGGCCGCCGACGCGGGGATGACCGGGATCATCCTGATCTGCAAGCATCACGACGGGTTCTGTCTCTGGCCCTCCCGGTATACGGAGCACAGCGTGAAAAACAGTCCTCTTGCCTCAGGCCGCGGAGATGTGGTGCGGGACGTATCGGAGGAATGCCGGAAGCGGGGTCTGAAATTCGGCGTGTATCTCTCCCCGTGGGACATGCACGAACCCTCCTACGGCCAGGGAAAGCCATACGACGATTATTTCTGCGCGCAGCTTACGGAGCTGCTCACGGAGTACGGTCCTCTCTTCTCCGTATGGTTCGACGGCGCGTGCGGCGAAGGACCGAACGGGAAGAAGCAGGTATACGACTGGGAACGGTACTACGCCCTGATCCGGGAGTACCAGCCCGACGCCTGCATTTCGATCTGCGGACCGGACGTGCGGTGGTGCGGAAACGAAGCCGGCGATACGCGGGAGAGCGAATGGTCCGTTCTCCCTGCTGCGTTTGATTCTCCGGAGGAGGTTGCGGAGAAGAGCCAGAAGGAAGACAGCACCGCTTTCCGGGAGAAGAAGATTGATATGACGGAGAGGGATCTCGGCAGCCGTGAATTCCTGCGCGGCGCAAAAGGTCTCCGATGGTATCCGGCGGAAACGGACACCTCCATCCGGCCCGGATGGTTCTACCATGAAGCGGAGGACGACCGCGTCCGTTCCGCCGACGTCCTTCTCGATATCTGGTACCGCACGGTCGGCGGCAATTCCTCTCTGCTGCTCAATATCCCTCCGGACAGGCGCGGCCTGTTCCATGAGAACGACGTCCGAAGCCTGAGGGAGCTCGGCGCGCGCATCCGGTCGATCTTTGCCGTTGATCTCGCGGAAAACGCCGTGTTCACAGCGGACCGCGGCGACGGGATCCACACGGCGGACGCCCTGCGGGTCGACAGCTATGACGCCTTTTACAAGCCCTGCGACGGGGAGAATGCCGCTGCGGTCACAATCAGGCTTCCCGAGGCCGCGGACGTGACGCACGTTGTGATCAAGGAGCACATCCCCCTGAGCCAGCGGGTGGAACGCTTCGCCGTGGACGTCCTTCTGCCCGGCGGAACGCCCGGCGGTGCATGGCGTGAGGTCGCCGCGGGGACAACGATCGGATACAAAAGGATCGTGCGGTTTGACGCCGTGCGCACGGAGGCCGTCCGGGTGCGGATCACGGATTCCCGGGTCTGCCCGGTGCTGTCGTTTATCGGAATATACTGAAACAACCGTCTGCTGTGCCGGAGGAACCGATATGGAACCGCTCACCTACTGCAACCCGCTCCCGATCCCGTCCATTCCCTCGGGCCGCTGGCTGGATACGGACCTGACCCATGCCGATCCCGCGGATTTTCCGGATTACCGCTCCATCTCCGATCCCAGCGTGGTGTACGACGACGGAAAATGGATCCTCTATCCGTCCTACGCTGTCGCGTGGGT
Organism: uncultured Ruminococcus sp.; assembly: GCA_902778205.1. Taxonomy (GTDB): domain Bacteria; phylum Bacillota; class Clostridia; order Oscillospirales; family CAG-272; genus UMGS1696. Next base: position 2,992 of record CACYWX010000031.1, read on the forward strand.
GTCGGAGGACTTCATGCACTGGAAACACGTGGACATCGGGGTCCCGCATCTGCGCTACAGCCCCGCTGTCGTGAAGTTCCGTGGAAAGTGGTACCTCACCGGCCACACCGTGAAGGAGATGTACGTCTCGGACAGTCCGCTGGGCCCCTTCGTCCTCTGCGGAGAGCTCACGGACGCGCACGGAGTTGTCGGCGGTGTGCCGGATCCCTGCTTTCTCGTCGACAGGGATCGGCTTTACCTGTACTGGACGCACTGCGGAGCACCGGAGGCTGGTGAGGACGTGGAGCTGGTCACCGGAACGGCCGGGGTGGAGATGGACCCGGACAGGCCCTGGCAAATGCTCGGTGAGCCCGTGCTCGTCAACCGCTTCGATCCCTCCGTCCCGTGGCAGAGGATCGGCGAGCACAACGAAAACCTCCGGATGGGCTGGGTCGAGGGCCAGTGGATGAAGAAGATCGGCTCCCGGTACTATCTGCTGTACTCCGGCTCCGGAACGGAGTATTCGACCTACGCGAACGGCATCGCCGTGTCCGACGAAGGGCCTCTTTCCGGCTTCCGTCCCCAGAAGAAGCACGATCCCCTGACGCGCAAGCCCCACGGACTGATGCGCGGCGCGGGACACGGATGCCTCACCGACGGACCGGGCGGGACCCTCTGGACCTTCTACACCTGCCTGTTCTGCTGTAACCATATGTACGAGCGGCGCATCGGCATGGATCCCGTGGGCATCGACGAGGACGGGGAGCTTTACTGCCCCGCCGTCACGGAGACGCCCCAGTTCGCCCCCGGCGTTCTGCCCCATCCGGAACAGGGCAGCGGCACGGGCTGGCTCCCCCTGACCTTCCTGCAGCGTCCAACCGCCACGAGTTACGCCCCGGGCCGGGATCCCCTCTATGCCTCCGACGACAGCGTTCTGACCTGGTGGCAGCCGGCGGAGGGCGATCCGGAACCGACTATCACCTTCCCGCTGGGCCAGCCGGGACGCGCCACTGCTTTTGAGGTCCGGGCGATCCGTATCATTTGGCGGGACATCGGCATGGAGACCGCAAAAGGTATTCTGCCCGGTCCCTTCCGCTATGTCGTCGAATACGCGCCGGATCCGGGCCTCACGGATTGGCACATTCTGATCGACGCGTCGGAGAACACGGAGGATCTCCCGATCGACTACCGGCAGACGGAGGCGGTCCGCGCTCACGGCATACGGCTGCGGATCCTCGGCTCCCCGGAGGAGATCACGCCGGGGCTGTGCAGTCTCACCGCCTTCGGTGAGGCCGCGGTCAGACAGCCGACGGATGAATCGTCGATCCTCTGACCCTCGATTACGACAAAACGGAATGAATAACGGAGGTTCATCATGCGCGTAAAGGATAAAATCCGTCTCGATCTGTCCGGGCTGACCGAACACGGTCCCATCAACATCGCCGCCTTCGGGGACAGCGTCACCCACGGATGCGTCGGGCCGGGCGAATACGACTATGAAAGCGTTTACTGGAACCGGCTTCGGCGGAAGCTGAACGAAATCAACCCCTCCATGCCCGTGAATGCCATCGACGCCGGCATCAACGGCATCACCGCCAAGGCCTCCCTCGGCCGGATCGAGCGCGACGTGCTGTCCCATCATCCCGACCTTGTGATCGTCTGCTTCGGCCTGAACGACGTGAACGGCCCCCTCGACGAATACCTTGCCTCGCTGGAGACGATTTTCAGGGCCTGTCTGTGCGAAGACCGGGATACGGTGTTCATGACGCCGAATATGCTGAATACCTATGTGGCCGGGGATACGCCGCCAGAGTACCTGTCCTACGCCGCCGTTACCGCGGAGTACCAGACCGGCGGGCGGATGGATCGGTACATGAAGGAAGCGTGCGGTCTGGCGGGCGAAATGGGCGTCACGGTCTGCGACTGCTATTCCGAATGGAAAAAGCGCGCCGAGGCGGAGGACACCACCCTGCTCCTCGCCAACCGGATCAACCATCCCGTCCGGGAGATGCACAGGCTGTTCGCCGAAAAGCTGTCGGATGTGCTGCTCGGGAAGGTCTGAAGCGGCGTGAAAGAAACGGGAATACATGATCGTTCCGGCCTCCCGCTGACGATGAGAAGCCGGAACCTTTCTTTTGTGTCATCGGCGGATGAGGGATCAGAGCCCGGATTCCGACCGTATCCACGCAAAAATCAGAAACCGCATATAGATTTGCCGCGTCGTAAATCGGGCCGAACCGGTCCTTTTTTTACGTCTTGTCCGGAGAATGGAAAACCGCAATATCCGGCGCCAGAGGAAAGCTTGTAGTATTTGTAACAATATGTCATTTTTGTTACAGGTTTTCTCATCATCTTGACAAAACAGAGCATTCCGGAGTATGATACTGCACAGCTCCGACAGCGGCACTCATTTAAGTATCACAAAAAATCCGTACGCGGGGAAATGTATTGCCTGACCAGTCCGTTTTTTGTCTTTTCCGGTATGGTATGATCTGATTGCAAGGGGAAACAATCCGCCGCGGAGGAGCATCAGAGAGATTCCGATGCCCTGAAACGGGAGAGCATGTTTTGGGGAGGCATAATATGAGCACCTTTACCTTTGAGAGCTTCATCGATTACGAAGGCGGCAAAATGGCGCGTGTTTACACATTGGAGGACGATGCTGTTTCCGGAGTACCGCTCAATATCCATATAGACAACGCGGATCTGCACCCGGCGCTGGAAAAATGCCTTTGTGAAATCGATGTAAAGGGCATCGCGGGGGACCTTGACCTCTATGCGTCTTCCGAAGAGTATGAAAAGGCGGAAACCTTTTTCGCTGAAAAGAGCCTGATTCCGACCGGCGCATTCCCTCTTCCCGGAAAAGAGGACTCATTCACACCGTCCGCTCACGTAATCTTTTCGGGCAGGGTGCTCACTGTATGGTATAATCCCGGCAGCGATCCGGATGAGCCCAATTATTGTCTCTGGGTCGACACCCTGGGGTTCTGCTTTGCCTTATATCTGAGATACGAAGGCCTGATAGAGGAAGGGTATGTCGTACTCGGCAATGCCTGGCTCTTCGGAGATATAACGGATGTGCAGGAGATGGACGAATCCGCGTTTTTGTCCGCATCAGAGGGGTATATCGATCCTTCCAGATACAGAGCGGCAAGCCGTCTGGAATACAAAATGAGACACTCCGTGGGAGAGTACGTGCTTCTGACGGCAGAAAACAACTCCGGTACTGCCCGCTATCAGGGCCGTATCGACGAATTCTTCCTTTCAGAGAAGTATCAAATCCCCTGTATTCGGGGGCACTTTATCCGTGTCGGCAATAAAGTATTTGATGAATACGAACTTATGGACATTGTCCCTCTTTCGGGCACAGAAGCAGACATCCTTCGCGGGAAGATCACTGGGGAAACCATCCAGGAGTACATCCTCCCGCTGACCGACGAACAGCTTGCGTTTCTGGCAAAGGAGCTGAATGTTGACCTCGAGGACCTCCCGTTTCTGCCGGAGGACGGAATCGGGGCCGTCAGCGAAATGATTTCCGGCATAGCCGCTGAAGAACGTGAAGCCGCGGAGCATGAAGGCGGGGAGCTTTCCGAAAGAGGCAGGACGGCAAAGGAGATCGAAACGGTTATCGGAAATAAACGGACCGGAATCAGCGCCTCAGTATAAGTATACAGGCTGAAATCAGCCGGAAGAGTCACGGAAGACAGTGAGGAAGAGTAATTCGTCAAAGGCAAAAAGAACGGAGGTATTTATGCTTTCAAACCCTGAGCTGTTCAAAACCGTTGAAGAGTTCATCCGCGGTCAGGATTCGTTCAGAAAATGGGTGGAGGAAAACGGAGAAATCAAGGGCCGCATGATGATCGAGGCGATGGATCTGCCGGAGGGAATCGAAATCAGGCATCCGCGGGAGTATGAGCCGGTCGCGTTCGAGGCATCCTTCGATTTCTATGCTGCCGCTGTCGGAATCGCCGTTTACACCGACACAAAGGATTTTGCTTCCGGCCTTTGGGCGCATGTTCAGGATGAGGAAGCCGGGCTTCCCGACCAGACCTGGGTGAGCTTCTTCCTGGAAAAGCTGATCGACGCTATCCACGACGACGGATCGTATGGCTCACCAATCTATAGTATAGTCAACGACACGGCCGATATCACCGTTATCCCGGACGACCTGCGATGAACACAGGATTGGTTGGAAAAGCAAAGCTCGGCCTCCTTTTATTGATTCGCAGGGTTGACAGCCTGACGTCTGTTCCATCAAAAGAATGCAAAACCTATAGGCACAACCTTCTCTGAACCACCCGGACGAGCCGGGGTTTTACGGGAGATACAAAGGAGCGGAATCATAACGACTCCGCCCCTTTTTTCTTTGTACCGGTTCTGAACCGCTTATTACTCGTCCTCTTCGTCCCAGAGGCCGCTGAACAGCGTGTCCTCGTCCAGCATCGTGGGAACCACGGGGCCCAGCACGCTGGTGACGATCACGTTCTCGTTTTCAAACGGGATGATTTCCAGCTCCAGTTCTTCGTACTGTTCCATATCCTTCTCCTTTCTTCTCAGTCTTTGGGATTGCTCTTGTACGCCGCCGCGGCCTCGTAGTACCGGTAGAACGCCACCATGGCCTTCTGCGCGTCCGCGTTGAACGAACCAGAATTCAGGATCGTGTTCACGTAGGACAGTCCGGAGACGGTGATCTGCGCCGTGCCGCTGCATGTGGTGACAGTGACGTCATATGTCTTTGCCAGCTTGTCTGCCGAAATGTTCGTGATGCGGATCTGCTTGTAGGTTTCGCCGCCCATGGTCACGGTCTTCAGCGCTGCATTCTTCCCGTCCACCGCCGCGCTTTCCACGGTGACGCCCTCGTCCGCCTTCAGGTAAAGGTAGACGGAGGTCTTCGTCTCCAGGTTCAGCGTGTAGGACACGGCGACGCCGGAGGTGCCGAGGTCCTTGGTCAGCGCGAAGTCGGCGGCCGCCGTTCTGACCCGGGAGATCTCCTCGTCGGTCATCTCGTTCTGAGCGGCGATGCCCACGTGCTCCAGTCCGTCCGGCTTGCCGAAGGTTCTGACAAACGGCGCGATATAGTGTCCGTAGTCCGCGATAGACTCGGCCAGATTAGCAGCGTTGTCGCTGAAATCGTCCGCATGGCCGGTGATGTACTCAACGTATTCGTTCACGGAGTAGGTGTTGGTGATGCCCTCGCCGCCGCCCCAGGAGAACACCGCCGTCACCGTGTCGCCCATTTCAAGGGAGTTGAGCGGGCAGGTGAAGTACTTCTGGTTGGTCCCGGCGTCTTTTCCGTCGGCCCACGCGGTTTCGGTCTCCTTGCCGTTGACGGTCATGACGATCTTCGCGTCAGCCGCGTCGAAGTCCTCGGGCACGGTGACGTAGAAGTTCAGGCCGATCTCACCGGTCAGGAGCACGGAACGGCCGGTGAACTTCGGCTTCAGCCCGGCTTCTCCTCTCAGTTCTCCGTTGTCCCCGGCCTCGTCCATGACGGGCGCGCTTTCGATGCCGGCCCCGAGACTGACAACGGGCGTATAGATATAGTCCACGTCGTTCTCGAGCTTCACGTAGAACACCATGGATTCGGGCGCCGGATCGAAGGTATCCGTCTTCACCAGCGCGGTGACATATTTGTAGGAGGTCGCGGCAAGGTCTCCGTCGCCGTACCCGTCCGCCATGCTGTTGACGGTGCCCGCGCAGGAAAGCGCGTACTCCGCCGTATCCACGGTGAGGGCGGTTTCCTCATCGGACGAGGTCGAGACGAGATAGCCGTAATCCTTCGCGTCACGGAGGATACGGGAATCCACCACCGTCACGGCCCGCAGATCGGTGGAATCCGAAACCGCCCGGACGCCGATGAAGTCGAGGCCCTTGTAAACGGTTTCCTCTCTGAGACCGAGGGCCGCGAGGTTTCCGTCCTCCGCCGACGTCACGGCGTAACGGGAACGGACGAACGCGGGCTCGACCACGTTCTCGCTGAAGCTGAGAGGTTCGGTGCAGGCCGCGTCGGCCGGTCTCCGTATTCACGACCTCGCCCGTCTCCTTGTCGTAATACTCGACGGTTTTGACGGAATAGACGCAGGAGACATTCCCGTCTTCCGCAATGGAAGCGGGCTTTGCATCCAGAGCCGTGACCTCGGGGATGGTCAGCGTATAGGTCCAGGTGATCGGATCGCTGTTCCGGAACCCGTCCTTCGAAGCGTAGGCCGTGATGTACAGGGGCTTGTCGTACTGATTGAGCAGGATGGGCTCCGTGTACGCGCTGAAGGAGAGGTTCTCCAGATCCGCATAGTCCTTGTAATCCCGGGTGACCAGCTCGATGATGGGGAGCATGAGGGCGCTGAAGCAGCTTTCCAGCTCGCCGAGCTCCTGCTCCGTCAGGTATTCGGAAATGGCGTGACAGCCCGCCGCCCGGTCGTCATCGCTCAGCACGGTCAGCTTGTTCCACACGGAAGCGCACACGCTCCTGAAGGCCGAGCTGCCGATGATCTCCATATCTTTATCGCTGAAGTGCGGTAAGGGGCTGTCGTTTTTACGGACGCCGAGATAGGCCTTGGCCAGGGTGGTCATATCCAGCCGCTCCATCAGGCTTCCGAGGGAGGCCGTGATCCCCGCGATCTCGTCCGCGCTCTTGCCGAAGGCCAGGCCCACCATGAGGCTGGCCGCCTGCTCGAAGGTCCTGCCGTTTGCGATGGAGGTTCTGGCATACGCGTCGCGGTAGTTGGCCCCGTAGTACAGCGCGTATTCCTGCAGCTTCTCCATGAACAGCGGGATGAAATCCTCCGTGTGCCAATTCTTGTCGTTGGTCTCGGCGATCATCTTCCAGCCGAAGCTGCTCAGCGCCGCGCCCGTGACATAGTTGATGGTGGCCGGGTGGAAGTAATCGTCGAACACCAGCTCCGGAGCGATGGCGGCGGCGTGCACGCGCATCTTATACAAATAGGCGCAGTACTCCGACCGGTTTACGTCGTACGGCCGGTTCGACGCCTCGTCCGTGGGCTCGCCGGGGATGAAATGGTCGATGCCGTAGCGGATAAAGCCCATCTCGCCGGGACCCACGTAGGTGATGAGGTCGTTCTGGTTCAGAGTATTGTGGATGCAGCCGTAGTTGCTGCCCGGGAGCTTCTCGCTCTCGACGCCGCCCTTCGGAGGCACGACGGGATAGGAATAGATCCGCGAACCGTCGGGGTTTTAGACATCGACGATGCGCTTGGAGGAGAGGTTCGCAGTTGCGCCGCCTCAGGAATAGCCGGTGATCCAGAATTTCGTACTGTCGGAGGTCCCGTCGATCCCCTGCCGGTCCAGATACGCGGCCAGCTCCGCCATGACCTGATCGGCGGCGGAGGAGAATCCGAAAACCTCTCCCTCGGTGCCCAGGGTGAAGTTGGAGATCCACTCCTTCTCATAGCCCAGACTGCGCACGCTGACGATGACCAGCGTACAGCCGTCGGGGAGCGTCTTGCTGCCGAGGCCCACGCCGATGGAGAAATTCTCCGGCTTGCGGGCATAGAAATCGTTGACGTAAATATCCTCGTCCTTCACGCCGATGTCGCTCATAATCTGGCGGAAGTTGTTGGACTTGTCCACGTACATCATCGGATCCTCGCCCCAGCCGCCGTCGTTGGAGTTGCCGCCCGTGCCGTTGAGGATGCAGGACATAGTGGCCAGGTGGTTGTTGTACTTCATCGTATCGCCCATGAAGGTCCCGTCGGAGTAGTAGAAGACCGTGGTAAAGTCCTGTTCGGTGTTGTTGTTGGTCCAGAAATCCGTCACGCCCTTGACGAGGTCGTAGCTCACCCCGTCAACGGTGTACCCGCCGGCAACGGTCCGGGTGGTTTTGCCGCTGTCGGGGATGAACGTTTCATGGGGCGTCACCGGCTTCGGCCCGCCCATGACCCGCAGATCCCTGCTGCTCTCGGACCATCCGATGTATTTGCTCTCGTCGTTGTCGTAGGAATAGAAGTCGTCCCGGAAGGTCCCCGTGATGGATACCTGATTCGTATGGTTGCCGGCGGTCCGGATGTGAACGTCCGCTCCGTTCGTCAGCGCCGGAATGATAAAGGCGTTCGTCGCGGAGGTCCCGATGCCCGGCAGGTACATATTGTCGCTGTCGTGACTCTTCGAGTGGTTGCCCCGGATGATGGTCGAGCCGCTCAGGGTGATGTTGTTGGTACACTCGGTATAGACGCCGCCTCCCGCTCCGCCGCTGTCTCCGGCATAGTTATCCCAGACGGTGCAGCAGTCGATGGTGTTGTTGTCGTTGTAGTTGTTGACGCCGCCGCCGTACCCGTCCATATTCCAGGTCTGCTCGGCCCGGTTGCCCGCCACGGTGACGTAATAAAGATTGACCCGGGAGCCGCTCTTCATGTGGATGCCGCCGTTGGAGCTGTTGCCGCCATGGATCAGGCCGCCGTAAAAGGTGACGTCCTTCCGGGAGAAATCCTCGTTCCCGGCGACGTAGGCCTTTTCCACGTGCGCGATGTCCGACCCTGCATCGGGATGAGCCGACGTGCCGCCGTAGAAGGTGAGGGCCGCGTTCTTCCCGACATAGATGACCTCGCCGTCGTTGTCCCAGCCGCCCTTGCGGCGCGTCAGAACATGGCCGTTCAGCTCGATGTTCATGTTCGCTCCTTCCGGAACGACGCGACGTCCGCCGTCCCAGTCCTCCAGCAGACCGAAGGTTGCGCCCCAGTTCTCCGCGGCTTTGTTCCAGGCGTCCTTCGGATTGGGAAAATATTCCACCTCATTGCTGTAGAGCTTCCTGACATACGCCGCATGCGTTTCCTCCGCGTACACCGCCGGAGCGGCAGACGCGAACACGCCGACGATCATGACGAGCGCCAGCAGCAGACTCATTCTTTTCTCAACAGACTTCACTTGATTTACCTCGTTCTTATGGCTGTCTGAAAAACGGACCAACGGTTTCCGGGCGGACGTCCGGTCTGTGACGGTATGCCATAACCGGCCCGCCCGGTTCAAGCTCTGCGCGCTGATCGTGACGGAAGAGACAAGGAAGCCGGACCGAAGCAGCCGCCCCTCCGTCATCCGTCGGCAGGACTCTTTCTCAGGCAGACGGCGCAGAATCAAAATATTTCTTTATACATAGCAGAGCAGAATTTGTCAATACACAGGGACGAAATTGCGGGAACCAAAAATTCCTCCCCGGCATTTTCTGTTGACAGTCCGGCGGATTTCCGTTATAATGGGGGCAGAATCACCATCCGGGAGGCTCGTCATGCTCTATCGGAATCCCCTTCAGTTCGGCTCCGACCCGTTTGCCATGCTGGCGCGGGACGGGTACTATTACATCCTCTGCTCCGGCTGGCAGCTCTACCGTTCTCCGGACCTCGTCCGTTACGAAGACCTCGGCGCGGCCTGTACGCCGGGGGAGGACGACTGGTTTTACGGCGGAGCCAGCGCGCCCGAGCTCTATTACTTCCACGGCAAGTACTGGATCTTCCACACCACCGAGGCGAAGGACAATCCCTGGGACGAGGCCGAGAACCGCAAGATCGGCGTGCTGGTGTCCGACAGGCCGGAGGGGCCGTACCGCGATCCCCTGGGCCGTCCCCTGTACGACCCCCCGTACTGCCCCATCGACATCAACGTCTACGAGGAGAACGGGCGGTTCTGGCTCTACTGGTCCCACAGCTGCTACCACCATCCCGTGGGACGGAACGACATCGAGGAGAGCTGGATCTGCGGCGCGGAGCTGAAGCCCGACTTCACCGGCCTGCTCGGCGAGGAGAAGCTGATGATCCGCCCCTGCCAGGAATGGGAGAACCACACCCTGCCCCTGCACAAGAGACGCTGGAACGAGGGGCCCTTCGTCATGAAGCACGGGGACACCTACTACATGATGTTCTCCGCCAACACCTTCGAGGACTACGGCGTTGGCTACGCGACGGCCTCCGATCCCATGGGACCGTGGACCAAGGCGGAGGAAAACCCGATCCTCTCCGAGGTCCCCGGGGCCGGGATCTGGGCGCCGGGCCACAACAGCGTCGTCGCCTCGAAGGACGGCTCGGAACTTTTTATGGTGTACCACATGATCACCGACACGCCCTTCACCAACGGGACGCCGGAGAGACCGTGGAAGGCGAGGACGGCTGGCGCGCTTCCCGCCGACGGATACGCCCTCCAGCACTGGCCGGGCTACGCTCCGGAATACATGAACCTCATCCCGCCGAAGGACAAGGCCAGAAAAATCGCTGTCGACCGCATCCGCTTCACGGAGGACGGACGGCTCGAGCTCTGCGGCCCCACCGTCACACCCCAGCCGTACCCCTCGGGGAACGAATAAATCCCGCCCGGAGCCGCCGCAGACGGATCATCTGCGCGGAGGCTCCGGTTTTTCTCCCATGAATTTCCGGACGTGTCCCCGTCCGCAGCGGAGGTTCCCGTTTCACCATTCACCAGTGGTCGGATTCAAAATCAGGCCGCCTTTTTTTCAGCCTCCGACGGTCCCGCGGGCGGGTTCCTGTTCATCCATCGGTTAGATTTTGCTAATCACCGGCGTGAGATCCGCTCTCCCGGCGCGGGAGTCCGGGACCGGGAAACGGAGAACTGCACTGGGAAATCGTTTTTTCGCGGCAATTTTGCTTTTCCGTCTTGAAAACGGGAGGCGGACGGAGTATAATGGTTGCCGTAAGCTAACTGTACCGGAGGAGGGAGAGATTCGCATGACGGTGACCGTGATCCTGACGCTTCTGATGTGCGCCCTGCTGTTTCTCATGATATGGGCGGCGGGGTATTTCTACCCGTGGGACCGCCTGCTGGACTTCTTCCCGGAGGATGTGGCGGAAAAGGCCCGTCTGCACAAACCGCCCTTCCCGGCAGCTCCGGTCATCGGCCGGGTCGTCATGGCGCTCTGCGTGCTGGGCTTCGCGGGCGTGATCGTTTACGGAGGCTGGGACGGCGTGCGGAACGGATACACCTTCGGACGGTTTCTGGTCCGCTTCCTCGTCATCCTGTTCGGCTTAAAGGCCTTCGACATCATCGTGCTGGATTACGTCCTCATCACAAGGACGCGTTTTTTCCAGCACTATATCCCGGAGACGAAGGGGTGCGCCGGATACCATCGCTTCGGCTACAACAGAAAAGAGCAGATCAGGCGGATCCTCCTGCTTCCGTTTGCGGCGCTTCTGACCGCATGGATCTGCAGTCTGTTCCGATAAGAGCCAACGGGTCCGGGTATGGGATCCGTACCATCTGCGATCGGGAGGCGGACATCATGCTTTTGACGGTTTTTCTGGCGGTCGTGTTCTGCGGGGCAGTCACGGTTCTGCTGATTGCGGCGGTGGCCTTCATTCAGGACGAGCGGTTTTTCTCGTCGGCTCCGAAGGAGGCGTGTCAGCTCTTTCTTCCGCGAAAAAAAGAGCTTTTCCGCGGCGCGCGGGCCATGGGATGGGTGCTGATGATCCTGAGCCTCCTTATGATCCTGGGCGTGGGCGCGGTATCGATCCTGGACGGGATCAGAAGCGGCTATACGTTTCCGCGGTTCTCTCTGCGGTTTGTGACGATCCTTACGGTCTACAAGGCCTACGACATGATCTTTTTCGACTGGTTTCTCCTCTGCCGGTTCCGTTTCTTCCAGCACTACTACCCGGAGACGGCGCCCGCGCTGGAGGGAAGAACCTACGGCTTCAACATCGGGAGCCAGCTTCTGAAGCTCCTCGTGATCTTTCCCGCGGCGTCCGCCCTGGCGGCGTGGATCTGCGCGCGGTTCACGTGAGGCGGTTCCCTTTGAGGCCGGGAACATGAGAGAAGGGGCTGTCGCAAAACAATTTCAAAGTTTTGATCGACCTTTTACAAAAGGTCGCAGGTCCTTAGGGCGGAGCCCTGAGCCGACCTCCGCAGAGGTCGGAACACCCAGGACGTCAAAAGAGTTCCTCTTTTTGCTTCTTTTTCTCCTCGATAAAGGAGA
>CACYWX010000032.1 GCA_902778205.1 uncultured Ruminococcus sp.
GGCGGGGATCTGGAAGGTGGGGATCAGGTAGAGCAGCTTCGCGTTGGGCGTGGAGGAAAGGACCTTCTCCAGACCCTCGGGATCGATGCCCTCTTCCTTCAGCGGGACGCCCACGGTCTTCGCGCCGTTGGAGCGGAAGGCGTTCAGCGCGCCGATGAAGGACGGATTCTCGCAGACCACCACGTCCCCCTCGTTGCACATGACCTTGCAGCACAGCTCCACCGCCTGGTTGCCGCCGGTGGTGACGATGGTCTCGTCGAAGTCCCGGCCGATGCCGAACTTTTCGCCGAGCCGCTTTTTGATGGCCTCCCGGAACGGAGGATAGCCCTCCGTCACGGAGTACTGCAGGGCGGCGGTGGACTGGTTGGCGAAGATGTCCGCCGAAAGAGCCGCCAGATCCTCCACGGGGAAGGACAGGGGGGACGGATTGCCCGCCGCGAAGCTGATGATGGTGGGATCGGTCAGCGATTTGAAGATCTCACGGATGGCCGAGGGCTTCAGAGCCGCCAGCTTGTCCGAAATTCTGTATTCCATGGCGCAGGATCACCTCGTTCTCAGAAAAATACTGTCTCACTTTGTTATTCTACCATAGAATCCCGATAAAAACAAGGGGGAAAGCGGGAAGATTTTTCCTCCCGGACTTGAAATCCCGCCCTCTGTCTGCTATAATGTATCCTTGAAGCAATACCGGGTTTTCCGGGACAGAACAGAAACCGGAGTGACATATGGAAAAAATCGCAAAGCCCCGCGGCACCATGGACGTCATGGCTCCCGACGTGTTCGCGTGGAACTATATAGAAAAGACCGTCCGTGAGACGGCGGAGCGGTTCGGATTCACCGAGATCCGCACCCCCATGTTCGAGGAGATCGGCCTGTTCAAGCGCGGCGTGGGCGAGACCACCGACGTGGTGCAGAAGGAGATGTACACCTTCACCGACAAGGACGGCACCGTCTACGCCCTCAGACCCGAGGGAACCGCCTCCGTGGTCCGGGCCATCATCGAGAACGGCAAGGCCGCGGACACCCTGCCCCTGAAATACTTCTATCTCATCAACTGCTTCCGCTACGAGAAGCCCGAGGCCGGACGGAGCCGCGAGTTCGTCCAGTTCGGCTGTGAAATGTTCGGCGCTCCCGGAGCCGGCGCGGACTTCACCGTCATCTCCCTGGCGGACTCCGTCATCCGGAAGCTGGGTCTCTCCAACGTGCGCCTGCACATCAATTCCATCGGATGCCCGAATTGCCGTCCCAAATACCGGGAGGCTCTGGTGAACTACCTGAGAGCCAACCGGGCCGAACTCTGCGACACCTGCCTGGACCGCATGGAGACCAATCCCCTCCGGGTGCTGGACTGCAAGAACGACTCCTGCAAAAAGGTGGCGGAGGGCGCGCCTCGGACCGTGGACCACCTCTGCGACGAGTGCCGGGCGCACCTGGACGAGCTGAAGGCCTATCTGGACGCCTGCGGCATCGCTTACGTCATCGATCCCCACATCGTCCGGGGTCTGGACTACTATACCCGTACCGTCTTCGAGTTCATCGCCGAGGGCATCGGCTCCCAGAGCACGGTCTGCGGCGGCGGACGGTACGACGGGCTCATGGAGGAGCTGGGCGGACCGAAAATGGCGGGCATCGGCTTCGGCATGGGCATCACCCGTCTGATCCTCGCCATGAAGCAGAACGGCGTGGAGCCTCCGGCGCTGGCCGTTCCCGAGCTGTATATCGCCGCCATGGGACCGCAGGCCGCCGTCCGCGCCGCGCAGATTGTCAAGGAGCTCCGTGAGCGCGGGATCAACGCCGATTCCGATATCATGGGCCGCTCCCTCAAGGCGCAGATGAAGTACGCCGACAAGATCGCCGCCCGCTTCACCCTGATCCTGGGGGACAGCGAAATCGAGTCCGGCCGGGCGAACATCAAGGAAATGGCGACCAGTGAGCAGACCGAGGTGGCGCTGGACGAAATCGGCGCCTTCCTCGACGCGCGGAGGGGCTGACATGGAGCTTGCCGATTTTCTGAAAATGCAGCACGATCTGGCCGTGGAAAAGGGCTGGATCTGGGACCGCACGCCGGAAAACGGACCCTTCTCCCTGCTCTGGAGCATGGATGAGCTGGGCGAGGCCATCTCCATCATCAAGAAAAAGGGCTCCTCCGGCATCATGGAGAATCCCTCCGTCAGAGAGCACTTCATCGAGGAGGTCGCCGACCACCTGATGTACGTCTTCGACATGATGGAGTGCTATTCCATCACCGCCGAGGAGTTCACGGACGTGTACGTGAAGAAGTTCGAGCGGAACCTGGGCCGGTCCTGGAGCGAGAACCGCGCCATGTACGAGAATGTGGGGGTCTCCTCCGTCATCATCGACGGGCGGTTCCTGCCGGACGAGCGTCTGTGGGAGCTTCTGATCCGGGCCGGGGTGAAGGTCACGGTGGTGACTGAGGATCCCGACGCCATGCGGCCCGTCATCGACAGCCTCGTCAACGACTCGGGGAAAGTCGCCGTCACCGACAAGGCCCCCGCGGATGACGGCGCCTTCGTCGTGTGCAGCCCGGAGACCCTCGAAAAGCTCCGCGCGCTCTTCGGCGAGGACAAGGCCTGAACCGAAAACGGCGGCGAAGGGAAGTGGTATCATGCGGTATGAAGATCATGCCGGAGAGGATGGGGCTGACCTGTTCCGAAAGACTGAACCGATCATCGTTTCATTATTTGCAATACGCTAAGGAAGGATAGAGAAATCACCATGGAATCATTCACCAAAGCGGACAAGCGGACCGTATACTGCGGCACCCTCACCTCCGCCGACATCGGGCGCGAGGTCACCGTCACCGGCTGGTGCCAGAGACAGCGGGACCTGGGCTCCCTGATCTTCATCGACCTGAGAGACCGCACCGGCATCGTTCAGCTGGCCTTCGACGACGGCACCGACCGCGAGATCTTCGAGAAGGCCTTCGGCATCCGCGCGGAGTACGTGCTGGCCGCAAAGGGCACCGTCCGTTCCCGCGGAGAGGGCGCGATCAACAGGAACATCCCCACCGGCGAGATCGAGATCTTCGTCACCTCCCTGAAGATCCTGGCCTCCGCGGAAACGCCTCCCTTCGCCATCGTGGAGAAGAGCGACGTGAAGGCCGAGCTGCGCCTGAAGCATCGCTATCTGGACCTGCGCCGTCCGGACCTCCAGCGCAACATCATCGCGCGCTCCGAAATCGTCCGCATCGCCCGGAACTACTTCGCCGAGCAGGGCTTCATCGACATCGAGACCCCCTGCCTCATCAAGCCCACGCCGGAGGGAGCGAGAGACTATCTGGTGCCCTCCCGCGTCCATCAGGGCAAGTTCTACGCCCTGCCCCAGTCTCCCCAGCTCTATAAGCAGCTGCTGATGTACTCCGGCTTCGACCGCTATTTCCAGATCGCCCGGTGTTTCCGCGACGAGGACCTGAGAGCGGACCGCCAGCCCGAGTTCACCCAGATCGACGAGGAAATGTCCTTCGCCGACGAAGAGGACATCATGGCCGTCAACGAAGGATTCCTCAAGAAGCTCTTCGACGAGTTCATGCATCAGCCTCTGGAGATCCCCTTCAAGCGCATGACCTGGAAGGAGGCCATGAACCGCTTCGGCTCCGACAAGCCTGACACCCGGTTCGGCCTGGAGCTGTGCGATATTTCCGACCTGGTGAAGGATTCCGGCTTCTCCGTGTTCAAGGGCGCGGTGGAGGCGGGCGGCAGCGTCCGGGGCATCACTGTTCCCGGCGGCGCGAAAATGACCCGCAAGGAGATCGACTCCCTCACCGATTTCGTCAAGACCTACGGCGCGAAGGGCCTGGCCTGGTACAAGAACACCGCCGGAGGACCCACCTCCTCCTTCGCCAAGTTCCTCACCGAGGACGAGACGGCGGCCATTCTCGACCGGATGCAGGTCGGGGAAGGGGACCTCGCCCTCATCGTGGCGGCGAAGAACAAGGTGGTCTGGGACTCCCTGGGCGCCCTCCGCTGCGAGGTGGCCAAGCGCCTCGGCCTCATCGACAAGTCGAAGTTCAACTTCCTGTGGGTGACTGAGTTCCCGCTTCTCGAGTACTCCGAGGAGGACGGCCGCTTCTACGCCATGCACCATCCCTTCACCATGCCCATGGAGGAGGACCTGCCCCTCCTGGACACCGATCCCGGCGCGGTCCGGGCCAGAGCCTATGACTGCGTGCTGAACGGCACCGAGCTGGGCGGCGGCTCCATCCGGATCCACACCACGGAAATGCAGACCAAGATGTTCGAGGCCCTGGGCATCGGACCCGAGGAGGCGCAGGAGAAGTTCGGATTCCTGCTGGAGGCCTTCGAATACGGCGTTCCCCCGCACGGCGGCCTGGCCTTCGGTCTGGACCGGGTGGTGTGCCTGCTGCTGGGACTGGAGGACATCCGGGACGTCATCGCCTTCCCGAAGGTGCAGAACGCCTCCGAGCTGCTCTCCAAGTGCCCCGCCCCCGCCGATCCCAAGGCTCTGGAGGAGCTGGGCATCGCGGTGGTGAAGACGGAAGAGGAAGAAGAGGACGTGTAATCCTCACGATATTCACGATATTCGGATCCCCCCGGCCGCTCATCCGGTCAGGGGGATTTTTCTCTGTCCGAAGCGACAATCCGCCCGCAATTTTCTCTTGTAAATCAGAACCGGTTGTGTTATACTATCAACAAACGCGGGAGGAGAGGATCCGATCCGCACTCCCGTATCCGGAACCGGACGGGCGGATGAGACCACGGTCCGGTCCCAATCCACAGGAGGCTGTTATGAACCCGAAGCTCAGACGAACCGCGCGGCTTCTGATCCTGGCCCAGCTCTGCGCTCTGCTGGCGGGCTGTTCCACGGCGACCACGGAGGAGGACGGAGGCACGGTCCAGACACCGGTTCCCTCCGCGGAGGAGGAGATCGCCCCCGAGGAGGAGGAGCCCGTCTACGTGTCCGACGATCTGCCCAGCCCGGACTACGACGGGTACGATTTCCGCGTCCTCTCCTGCTACTTCTACGACAAGGAGCTGGCCACCTACCTCACCTACGACGAGATCACCGGCGACCCCGTGAACGACGTGCTGTACGCCTCCCGGGACTACATTCAGAACCGCTTCAACATCGGCATCCGCTGGGTGGAGACCGGAGACACCACCGCGGGCCGCGACGCCGTCAAGAAGGCGGTCACCGCCGGAGACGATGCCTTCGACATCCACATCGGCCACGACACCAACACCTTCGGCCTCGGCAAGGACGGGTACCTCTACAACCTCATGGACGTGGAGCAGTTCAATTTCGAGAAGCCCTGGTGGCCGGAGAACACGGTGGAGTCCCTGCGCATCGGGAACAAGATGTACGCCGCCTCCAGCTACCTCTCCTACTGCGGCCTGCACTGGACCCGGGTCATCACCTTCAACAAGGACTGGGCGGAGGATCTGGGCTACACCGGCCTCTACGACGAGGTGCGGGAGGGGAAGTGGACCCTGGACCGCCTCCATGAGCTCTGCGAGGGCGTGTCCGTGGACCAGGACGGCAACGGGAAGTTCAACGTGAAGGACCGAATCGCCTTTACCTCCGGCTCCCAGACCTGGTACTGCATGCAGGAGGCCGCGGACATCCCCATCTACCGCCACGACGCCGACGGCATCCCCTATCTGGACATCGACATCGACCGCATCACGAAATACGTGGACGTCATGCGCCTGTTGATCACCGGGGACGACTACGTGGCCAGCGGCGACTTCGGCATCGACCAGTTCAAGAACAACAACGCCCTCTTCGCCTACACCCAGGTGGGCGACGCCTACGACACCTACCGCATCAGCGAGATCCGGTACGGCTTCCTGCCCACGCCCAAGCTGGACGAGGCGCAGAAGGAGTACATCAACTGCTGTACGGACGTGCCGTGGTGCATCCCGAAGAACGTCACGGATCCTCAGCTGGAGCTGATCGGCACGGTGGTGGAGGCCATGAGCTGCTACAACTACAACAACGTGCTCCCGGCCTACTACGAGACCGCCATCAAGGCCCGCACTGCCGACGCGCCGGACGACACCGAGATGCTGACCATCATCTCCGACACCCGGACCATCAGCTTCTCCTACACCTACGCCCTCACCTACAACAATATCGTCAACGGGTGCGTGGAGAACAATTCCGAGGTGGCGTCCTATTTCAAGAAGAACGAAAAGGTCGCGGTCAAGACCCTGGACAAGATGATCGAGAAATACGCCGGCATGGATTGAGTCCGGGGCCGGACAAACAAAAAGACAAAGGGACTGTCTCAACTCCTGAAATCGGAGAAATGCGGCAGCCCCTTTTGTCCTGAAACCCGGGACTCTGCACGCGGACGATCCCGGAAAACACAAAGAAAAAAGGCTCTGCACGAAACAGAGTCCTTTCTTCATGGAAACATTGGGACTCGAACCCAAGACCTCTCGGATGTGAACCGAACGCTCTAACCAACTGAGCTATGCTTCCGTCAACGACATGTATTATAGCACAAACCGGATCGTTTGTCCAGCCCTTTTTGAGATTTTCCCGGAACTTTTTTTCGTTCTCTCCGGAAGCCGTTCCCGCGTCGGGAGGACCGGCGCGGACATCCTCTCCGGACGCGCTTCCGAGGCCCCCCGCATTTGTAAATATCCGATGAAAAAACGGATAATTCTTCGCCTCCCCTCTTGAACGGGGAGGATTTCGCAGTATAATATTTCAGTGAGTAATTGTTTCTTTCGCCGCTTCAGTGAAAACGGCGCAGCGAGGTTCCATGCTTTTATTCAGAGCCGGACGCGGGTCAGAGGGCGATGAGTCCGTCCCGCGCGATCCGGAATCCATAAAGCCGGACGCCGGGGAATCGCCGGATGAGGAGGAATTCCTTCCGGAGAGCGCCGCGGAGCCGGAGGCCGGGGAGGACCCCGATACCGGATCCGATCCCGAAGACGCCCCGGACGATACGCCGGCGGATGAAGCCTCCGACGAGGAGTCCGATCCCGACGACGAGCTGTTTTTCGAGGGCGAGGACACCGACGAGGACTTTCAGAGCGGCGTCTTTATCAACTCCCTGGACGAGCTGGAGGAGGAGGACATCCCCCTGTCGGACACGGCCCGGGAGGCGGAGCGCACCTCCCCTCTGGAGTATATCCGCCGCATCATGTTCTGGGTGTTCCTGGCGGCCTTTCTGGTCAGCTCAACCCTTCTGATCCGGAACCTGATCCAGAAGCAGCAGGCCGCGAAGATCTACCGGGACATTCAGGCGGAGTTCTTCTCCACGGGCTTCTCCTTCGACGTGTCCGAGGCCTTCCGCACGGACCGCTCCCAGACCCCCGGCCTGGAGGAGGACCGCGAGCAGCGCACCATCCGCACCATGACCGAGCTTCTGGATGGCGCGGAGAACGACGCGGACCTGACGGCGGGCGCGGAGGGTTCGGAGGAAAAGCGCGTCGTCAACGAGGATCTGGAGCGGAAGCGGGCGTTTTTACAGAATATGATCCGGCGCAACAGCGACGTCTACGGCTATATCATCGTCCCCAACACCGGCATCTCCTATCCCGTGGTCCGGGGCAAGGACAACGACTACTACCTCAACCACGCCGTCACCGGCGAGTACAACCCCGTGGGCTGCGTCTTCGCCGACTACCGCTGCGAGTCCTCCGTCACGAAGAACTTCAACACCGTGTTCTACGGCCACAACATCGAGAACAACGACGTGGGCATGTTTCACGACGTGACCCTCTTCTTCCAGAAGGAGTACTTCGAGAACTCCTATATCTACGTCTACACCATGGACGGCCTCTATATCTACGAGCCCTTCGCCGTGTACGAGGCGGCCTACGACGACGAATACTTCCGGGTGGGCTTCGCCGACGCCGAAGAGTTCATCGCCTTCGCCGAGGAGGCCCAGACCCTGTCCGAGGCCAAGGATCCCACGACCCACGAGGTCCTCTCGAAGAACTTCACCTTCACCGACCGCGACAGGATCCTGACCCTGTCCACCTGCACCAACGGCTACTACACCCAGCGGTACGCGCTCCACGCGAAGCTGATCCGCACCATCCTTGAGTGAGGGATTTCATGAAGCTCACCGACATTCTGATCTGTCCCCTCTGCGGCGCAAGTCTCACGCGCGCGCCGGAGGAACCGGGAACCCTGCGGTGCGGGGAGGGCCATGCCTACGACCTGTCGCGGGCGGGGTATGTCAACCTCCTGCCGCCGGGCCGGGGACGCAATAAAAAAACCGGCGACGAGCGCGCCATGATCCGTGCCCGGGCCGCCTTTCTGCGACGCGGCTTCTACGATCCGCTGGACCGCGCCGTCCGGGATCTTCTGAAGGACAGTCTGCCCGATGCCTCCGAGAGCGGGGCGACGGTCCTCTGCGACATGGGCGCGGGGGAGGGGACCCATACGGTGAAGATCGCCGCGGGACTCTCCGAAGCGTCCGGCCGGGGCGTGCTGGCTCTGGGCTTTGACGCCTCCAAGCACGGAGCGGAATCCGGATGCAGATACGCCCGGTCCCTCGGTCTTCTGATCGACGCGGACGGGGAGCATCCCGGAGACGGATCCGCACGGGTCGTCTGCCTGCCCGCCAATCTGTTTCATCTGCCCGTCCGGTCCGGATGCGCGGACGCCGCCCTGAGCCTCTTCGCGCCCATCGCCTGGGAGGAAGCGGCAAGGATCCTGAAGCCGGACGGCCTGTTTCTTGCGGTGTCCTCCGGGCGGGAGCATCTTCTGGCCCTGCGACGGGTCCTCTACGACGAGGTCCGCCTGACGGATTTCCGCCCGGAGCCTCCCGACGGCGCTCCCTTCGCCCTTCTGAACCGGATTCCGCTGGAGTTTCCGCTCACGCTGGAGGGACAGGAGGACATTCAGAACCTCTTCACCATGACGCCCTTCTTCCACCGCGCGCCGGAGCCGGGCAGGGAACGGCTGGCGGCGCTGGAAACCCTGACGGACACCGCCCGGATGGAATTGTCCCTCTGGCGGAGGCTCCCCGTCGAAGCGCCGTCCGGCGATCGGCCCTCTGAGGAGACGCCGGACGAGGAGGCCTGAGTATGCTGTTCAGCGTCGTGATCCCCATGTACAACGAGAGCCGCGTCATCGCAGATACCTTCCGCCGCCTGACGGAGACCCTGGAGCGGGAAGCGTCCCGGGGCGGATGGCGGTATGAGGTGCTGTTCTCCGACGACGGCTCGGACGACGGCTCCGGAGACATCGTCCGAAGGGAGGCCGCCGGAACCAATCTCCTGTACGGCGCGGCGGATACGATCCGTTCCGACGTGAACCGGGGGAAGGGCGCGGCGGTACGGATGGGAATGCTGAGGGCCCGGGGAGACTGGCGGCTCTTCACGGACAGCGATCTGGCCTACGGGCCGGAGAAGGCTGTCTCCATGCTGAACCGCGCCGCGGAAACGAACGCCGCCGTTCTTGCGGGATCCCGCGCCGCCGACGAGGACGGATACGCGGGCTATACCCCCGTCCGGAGGCTGGCTTCCCGGGCGTATTTACGCTTTCTGTCCGCCGCGGCGGGATTCCGGCATTCGGATTCCCAGTGCGGCATCAAGGTGTTCCGTGCAGACGCGGCGGAGGACATCTTCTCAAGGGTCGGGACCGACGGCTGGGCCTTCGATTTCGAGGTGCTCATGCTGGCGGACCGGCTGGGCTATTCCGTGGAGGAGGCTCCGGTCCGGGTGCTGACCCACGGTGCCTCCAAGATCCGCCTGGTCCGGGACAGCGTCGGGATGCTCCGGGAGATCGGCCGGATCCGCAGACGCCTGGACAGGGAGTTTCCCGGCTCTTCAACTGAGAAGGGGAACTGATCCGGATCCCGCCTCACCGGTAGAAGGCATGTCCGCCGATGGTGAAGGCGTATTCCCGTTCGGAGGGGATCCAGAGGCTGTCGGCGAGGACGGGATTGAGAAAGTATTCGATGTCGTCCCAGAGAGGCGGGTTGTCCAGCGTGACGGAGGCCGCCCGGACGCTCTCCTCCCCCGGCTCCCGCCAGATGGATCCGTTTTCCGTGGGGGTGAACTGGACCCCGTGGCGGTCGTCGAAGATCACGCCCCAGACCGTGTCGGGAAACTCCTCCGAGCAGACCCGGTTGAGGATCACCGACCCCACCGCCAGCTTGCCCTCGAAGGGTTCCGCTCCCGCCTCCGCCTCGATGATCCGCGCCATCCAGTACAGCCTGTCCTCTCCTTCCTCATCCCGGGGCTCGACGGCCTCCCGTTCCCGGATCAGCACCGCCGCCGGACCCTCCGGATCGTATGTACAGGAGTAGCCGAAGGCGCGGGATACGGTCCGGAGCGGCACCCAAAGAGAGGAATCCAGAATGAAGGGCGCCGCGGGACAGAGCAGAAGCCGTCCGTTGGCGGTGATGATCCTCTCTCCCACCGAGGCGGACAGCGTCAGGGCGTCCGTCCTCACCACGGCCGTTTCCGACGCGCCGTCCCATCCGATCTCCGCCTCATCGTCCGCGAACCGGGAGAACGCCCGGAGGGATACCCAGGCCACCCCGTCCTCAAGGATCGTTTCGCAGGGGCAGGGAAGACCGTCCGCCGTCACCGCCAGAGCCTGACGTGGGGGTTCGGCGGCTCCCGTCCAGATCCCAAGGAGCGCCGCCAGAGCCGCGGACAGGGCGGACACGATGCGTAATTTGCCAATTCTTGTCATTTTAAAAACCTCCTTCGGCGGATCGTACATCCGCTGTTCCATTATATCACAGGCTCCCCGAAGATAGAACCGGTAATTCCTGGCAATAACCGAACAGAAAACCGGATGCGGGAGCGGATCGTATCCATAGGAGCAGACCATGATCTTGAAGCGAATCCTCGCCCTTCTCTGCGCGGCCGTCGTGCTGGCCTCCTTTGATTCCTGCGGCTTCATCGTCGTGAACGACATCTCGTCCCGGGAATCCCGCGGAGAGGGAGAGGGCGAAGAAGGGGAGGGTGCCGAAACGGCCAGACCCTCCACGGGCTACGTGAAATACACCGACCGCACCGACGCGAAGGCCGTGTCGGAGTCCTATCTGAACAGCCTTCCCGTGCGGGATTACGAAGGGGCCGTGTTCTTTGTCGCCACCCCCTCGAAGGGCTATTTTGCCCCGGACGACACGGAAACCGTCCTCTCCCGTCTGGCAGTCCAGCGCAACGCCGAGGTGTCTGAGAAGCTGAACATCACCATGCTGGTGGACGAGATCGACGGAAATACCATGGTGGAGCAGCTGAACCAGGCCATGGCCTCCGGCTCCTTCTTTACGGACCTTTTGCTGATTCCCTTCTATCAGGTGGGGAACTTCAAGGCCCACTCCACCCTTCTGAACATCCGGACCGCTCCCTTTTTCGATCTGGACCAGCCCTTCTTCATCGAGGAATCCTCCCAGATGACCTCGGGCGGATACACCACCTACGCCGTGGCGGGCGACGCGACCCTGTCCCCCTCGGATTTCGCCGCCGTTTACTTCAACCGGAAGATCCTGACCGACGCCGGCGTGGATACGGCCGCCCTGTACCGCTCCGTGACGGAGGGCGCGTGGACCTGGGACCGGCTTCTGTCCGTCTGCGCCGCGGTGAACACCCTCGGCGGATACGCCACCGTTTCCGCGGACAGCGTGTCCGAGCGGGTGCCGGATCTGGTCTTCAAATCCTCCGGTAGCGACTATATCCTGACCGGGACCCGGCGTATCCCCGTGGTGGGATATACCGCCCGCACCGCCCAGTCCGTCATGAACGTGCTGGAGACCCTGTACGCCGATCCCTCTGCCCGTCTG
The DNA here is from genome assembly GCA_902778205.1 of uncultured Ruminococcus sp. GTDB lineage: Bacteria > Bacillota > Clostridia > Oscillospirales > CAG-272 > UMGS1696. The sequence continues at coordinate 11,747 of CACYWX010000032.1, forward strand.
CGCGAAGCGCCGGGAGCCGTCGGGGATTTCTCGGAGGGGAAGACCGCCTTCCATCTGGATTACCTCTACGCCATGTCCTGGCTCACCAACGCTCCTGCAGACTGGGGACTTCTGCCTCTGCCCAAGGGCTCCGAATCCGACGGAGACTACCGGACCCTCATGCCGGGGGACGCCCAGGTCTTCGCCATTCCGAAGAACCACACCAACGCCGAGATTCCCGCCATCGTGCTGTCCGCTCTGTGCGCCGCCTCCGACGGGTATATGTACGACGCCTACGTGGACTACAACATGGTGAACGTCCTGCGGGACAACGACGCCGTGAACATGCTGGACCTGATTCTGGACACCGCGTCCTTCGACTTTGCCCTGGCCTTCGGCAACGCCTTCCCGGCCATCGCCGACGCCACCTACCGCCTGGTCCGCCGGTGCGCCGCGTCCAACAATCTGGCCGACGAGTTCCCCTCAAAGCGCGTGGAGGCGAACCAGGTCATGCGGCAGTATTTCGATCTGTCCTACTGACCGCCCCGAAGCCGTATGAACGAATAGATTTGGAGGAAATGACATGCTGATCACCGAAGAACTGAGAAAGCCCGGCGTCAAACGGATGATCCTGGACACCGACACCTACAACGAGATCGACGACCAGTTCGCCCTGGCCCTCGCCATGCTGTCCCCCGACCGCATCGACCTGGCCGCCGTCACCGCCGCACCCTTCCACAACGACCGCTCCGAGAGCTTCGGCGACGGCATGGAGAAGAGCTACCGGGAAATCGGCATCTGCGCCGGTCTGGTGAACCGCTCCCACGGCGCGAAGATCCCGCCGTATTACCGCGGAGCCACGGAACGGATGCCCGACGAGCATACCCCCGTACCCTCCGAGGCCGCGGAGAAGATCGCCGGGCTGGTGAACGCATACGACGGCATCACCTTCGTCACCGCCATCGGAGCCGTCACCAACGTGGCCTCCGCGCTCCTGCTCCATCCGGAGATCCGGGAGAAGGCCGCAGTCATCTGGCTGGGCGGCAACGCGAAATGGTTCAACGGGGCGGAGTTCAACATGCTGGGCGACCGGAACGCATCGGGCGCCCTCCTGTCCTCCGGGGTGCCTCTGCTGCTGTTCCCGTGCGCCGGAGTCGTCAGCCACCTGGACCTGAGCATCTACGAGCTGGAGCACTTCCTCCGGGGCAATTCGCCCCTGGGCGACTACCTCTGCGACAACGTGGCGGAATGCGAACCCCGCGGAGCCGTGGCCTGGAGCCGCGTCATCTGGGACATCTCCACCGTGGCGGGCGTGGTGGATCCGGATACCTTCTCCGCCTCCCTCTGCCCGGCCGTGCGCCTGGAGCCGGACAACTCCTATTCCTTCGACCCGGACGGCGTCCCCTTCGAGCACGTGGACCGGGTGAACCGGGACCGGATCTTCTCCGTTCTGTTCGGCAGACTGGCAAAATGATCCGCCGAACCATGGGGAAAAGCGGAAAATCCTGTCGAAATCCCGACAAAGATTCACAAAATTTCGCTCTGTTTTTGATGCAATCTCACAAAAACTTCTGGAAACTACAAAATTAGCTATACCTCAGTTTTGTGCGAAACGACGATTTCACGGCTGGAAGAAGTTTTATGAAGGCTTTCTCTTGAAAAAAGTGAACATTTAGTGTATAATAGGCTAACGCTAAAAATGCGTTAGTCTTTACATTTTTTATGGAGGAAACCATGAAAAAACTCACAGCTTTGCTTGTGGCTGGCTTGATGGTTAGCTCCCTCGCGGTGACAGCCAATGCGTACTGGGAACCCGAAGAAGCATTCCAGGAAGTCAAGTCCACGATCGGCAAACAGACCGTTGCCTGGAATCCCGACGGCACCATTACCGACGGCGAGTACTACAAGGTCGAGATCGATCCTACCTGGATCTCCTACGCCATCAACGACAACGACACCGACGCGGGTCTCGAGTATGCGAAGAGCATCACCCCCGAGCTGTACATGTCCTGGGATGAGAGCAACATCTACTGCGCTACCCGTTACGAAGTCCCGAAGGGACACGAGAACCTCTGGGACGGCGATCCCGCCTCCATGTGGTACTCCGGCGCGGTTCAGTTCAACTACGCCAACTTTGACGAAGTAGCCTCCGAGTACAGACTTGAGTACGGCGTGGGCCTGTCCTCCGACACCGGCGACACCCTGTACACCGTCTGGGCGGACGGCGCCGGCACCGGCTTCACTCCCTCCGAAGAGAACGCCAAGGTGTGGCTTGACGGCAACACCCTGACCTACGAAACCAAGGTTGCCTGGGAAGACTTTGCTGATGAAGACAACACCGCCGGCAAGGAAGGCCTCGGCTTCAACTTCTGCCTTGTGTGGTCCGTCGGCGAAGGCCAGGACTACGTGCACATCCAGCTGGCTGAAGGCTGCACCGGCAACGGCAAGCATGCCGAGAACTTCGCTCAGGTCACCCTCGGCGGCCCCATCGAAGTTGCTCCCGCTTACACCTATCCGAACTCCGGCGCTGATGGCAACCTCATCAACGGCACCGTGATCGGCAACGAGACCGGCTGGGGCGACAACGCTGACGCGGGCGCCGCTGCTGCGTTCGACGGCAACCCTGCTACCTTCTTCGATCCTCTCGGAGTCGGCGACGGCTTCTGCGGCATGGATGCCGGCGAGTCCTACATCCTTGACAAGGTCGTCATCCTGTCCCGTGAGGGCTGGAACGACAGATTCCCCGGCGCGATGATCCAGGGTTCCAACGACGGTGAGAACTGGACCACTCTGTGGACCTCCGACACCACCGGCACCAACCCCGATTACTACACCGTGCACCGGTTATTCTCAGTTCCGTTACTTCAACGAGACCAACCACGGCGACGTGGCTGAGGTCGAGTTCTACGGCAACCCCGGCAAGGTCGAGGTTGTTGAAGAGCCCGCTGCCGAAGAGCCTGCCGCTGAGGAGCCCGCCGCTGAGTCCAAGGGCTTCGCTACCGTTGAAGACGCCGCTGCCGGCAAGAACGTGATCTCCGGCTACACCTTCGTCGAGGGCTCCAACGGCTTCGGCGGAGAGGGCGCTGAGAACCTGTGGGACGGCGACACCGCCACCAAGTTCTGCACCAAC
>CACYWX010000033.1 GCA_902778205.1 uncultured Ruminococcus sp.
CACGGCTGCATCGCCTGCGGCAAATGCGCTGAAACCCGCCGCTGCGTCTTCAATGACGATCCCGTCAACGAGACTATCGAGCTGCTCCTTAAGGCTGACGGCCTTGTCGTGGGCTCTCCGGTCTACTACGGCGGCCCCAACGGCATCCTCTGCTCCTTCCTGGGGACGGAGATGAAGGGCCAGCGGGTGATCTCCATGGGGATCTCCTTCCTGTCGGAGGCGCCCCTGGGGGAGAGCATCAAATACTACGCCGGACAGGTGGACGACGTGTGGTATGTGCGGACGGTGCGGGAGAACGGCCAGGTCAACGCCGAGGCCGAGATCCTGCTGGAGCCGCTGAACTGAAAAAAGGATGACGGAAGGAGGGACGGGTTTTGAAGAATGTGAAGCGCAGGCTGGCCCTGTGGCTGGCGCTTTTGACGCTGGGAACCCTGATCGGCTCCGCGCTGACGGGATGTGACAGCCAGACGGTGAGCGAGGTCCTGGATCTTGCCCTGGAGCTGGCGGACGACGGAAGCGCGGCCCGGGACGGAGACGGAGGAAACGAGCTGGTTCTGAACGAGCCCGATCCGGAAGACGCGGCTCCGGAGGAACAACCGCCGGAAGCGCCTGCGGAGGAGGAAGCGCCGGCACAGGAGGAAAACGCGGATCCCGCCGGACAAGAGGTGCAGGAGAACGATCCGCCCGCCGAACCGGAGCAGGAAGCCATACCGGAGCCCGAGCCGGAACCCGAAACGGAGGCTCCCGCGCCGGAACCTGAGCCGGAACCTGAACCCGAGCCCGAGACGGAAGCGCCCGCTCCCGAACCGGAGCCGGAACCGGAACCCGAGCCCGGGCCGATCATCGACGAAAACGGCTCCTACGACGACCGGGACAACGTGGCCCTGTATATCCACACCTACGGGAAGCTGCCGCCCAACTATATCACCAAGAAGGAAGCGGAGAACCTGGGCTGGACCGGCGGATCCCTGGAGCGGTACGCCCCCGGCAAGTGCATCGGCGGGTCCTATTTCGGCAACTACGAGGGCCTGCTTCCGAAGAAAAAGGGCAGGGAATACCACGAATGCGACATCGGGACCCTGGGGAAGTCCTCCCGGGGCGCCAAGCGGATCGTCTACTCCAACGACGGGCTGATCTACTACACTGGCGACCACTACGAGACCTTTGAGCTGCTTTACGGGGAGGAATGACATGAGATACGTGATCTTAACGGGAGCGGCCGTGGAGAACCGCCGGGACCTGTACGACGCGCTGGAGGCCCACATGGAGCTTCCGGACTATTTCGGACGGAACCTGGACGCCCTCCACGACGTTCTGCTCCACGAGATCCTCCCCGCCGGTCCCCTGACGTTCGAGATCGAGGACTACGACGCCCTCCACGATCATCTGGGCGAATACGCCACGGGACTCTGCCACATGCTGAGGGACGTACAGCGGGAGGACGACCGGCTGACGGTGGTGCTGCGGTAAACAAAGAGAAAACGGGACGGATCACGGCGTTGACGCGCGGAGGATCCGTCCTTTCTTATGCCCGGATGCAAAAGAAAAACCGCACGTTTTTTACCGTGCGGTGAGGGTGAAATATGGGGTTCGAACCCACGACCTCCAGGGCCACAACCTGGCGCTCTAACCAGCTGAGCTAATTCCACCGTAAACCGCTGCCATAAAGACAGCGTATCAAAACGTCGCCGAAGAGGCGGCGGAGGAACGAACGACCCCCGAAGGAGCACGTCCGTTTCGGCATAAGCCGATGGCGTGCCTTGGGGGACTCGAACCCACGACCTACTGCTTAGAAGGCAGTTGCTCTATCCAGCTGAGCTAAAGGCACATCAAGCGAGTGATGGGAATCGAACCCACATAACCAGCTTGGAAGGCTGGAATTCTACCACTGAACTACACTCGCGCAGGATCGGGACGCCGGAATCGTCTCCCGAACGGATAATATCATACCACAGACGCCGGGATTTGTCAAGAGGTTTTTGGAAATTCTTTTCCCCGCGGGATCCGGCGGCGCGCATCCGCGGGAAAACGCGGCAGAATTCGAATCAACGATAAAAAATTATCGAAAAACGATAAAAACATATTGACAAACGCGGGAATCCGTGCTATACTGTCCCCGGATCCGGAACCCGGGCTCCGGACGATCCATCATCAAGGAGCATCATCATGACACAGAAAACCTTTTCGAATCTGTTGAAGGCCGCGATTGTGCTGGCGTTCCTCTGCTGCGCCGCGGTGTATGGACTGTACGTTCCCGCGCTGGCGGACGAATGCAGGACCATGGAGGCCTCGCTCTCCGCGCTGTACCTTCCCGGCCTGATCTTCGTGGAGCTGACCTTCCTGCCCATCCTCATCGGGCTGTTTTTTGCCTGGCGGGTGGCGTCGGACATCGGCCGCGACAATTCCTTCAGCCGGGAGAACGCGGGGCGGATGAAGAACATCTCCTTCCTGGCCCTCTTTGACGTGGCCTATTTCTGGCTGGGGATCCTGGTGTTCTGGTTCGGCTTCAACGCCAAGTCCGGACCCATGCTGATCCTCGCCGCCCTGATCGGGTCCGCGGGGATCATCGTGGCGGTCTGTGCCGGAGCCCTGTCCCATCTGATCCTGAAGGCGGCCGTCCTCCGGGAAGAGAACGACCTGACGGTGTGAGGTGCGGTATGATCATTGTGAATCTGGACGTGATGCTGGCAAAGCGGAAAATGAGCCTGACGGAGCTGTCCGAGAAGGTTGGCATCACCATCGCCAATCTGTCGATTCTGAAGAACGGGCGGGCAAAGGCCGTTCGGCTCGAGACCCTGGACCGGATCTGCTCCGTCCTGGGCTGCCAGCCCGGGGACATTCTGGAATTCCGGGAGGAAAAGGAATAGACGCGCCGCCGTATGAGAGCGGTATAATGAAAGAGGCTGCCGCATGACTCTTGAAGCAGGAGAAATGCGGCGGCCTCGTTTTGTTGTTCGGGTGGATTTACCGGTGCGCCATGGCCATGCCCACGGCCTCGTGCCAGCCGTCGAGGAGCGTGGTCCGCTTCTCCTCGGATACGGAGGGCTCGAATACCTCCTCCGGCTGACGGTTGGCGGTCAGAGCCTCCCGGGAGGGCCAGAAGCCCACGGCCAGCCCTGCCAGATACGCCGCGCCGAGAGCGGTGGTTTCCCGGACGGCGGGACGGAGCACGGGCTTGCCGATGACGTCCGCCTGGAACTGCATCAGGAAGGAATCCCGCGTCGCACCGCCGTCCACCCGCAGGGAGCGGATGGGTGAGCCCATGTCCCGCTCCATGGCGGCGATGAGGTCCGCGGACTGATAGGCGATGGATTCCTCGGCAGCCCGGACGATGTGCGCGCGTTTCGTTCCCCGGGTGATGCCGGTGACGGTTCCCCGGGCGTACATATCCCACCAGGGCGCGCCCAGTCCCGTGAAGGCCGGAACCAGATAGACTCCGCCGGAATCCGGGACGCTTTTCGCCATTTCCTCGATATCCGCGCTGTCGTGGAAGAACTGCATCTCGTCCCGGAGCCATTGGGTGACCGCGCCGCCGGTGAAGACGGAGCCCTCCAGCGCGTACTGGGGCGCCTCCCCGCAGACCGTGGCCGCGGCGGTGCAGAGCAGGCCGTTTTCGCTGGTCCGGGGCTCGGTCCCCACGTTCATCAGCAGGAAGCATCCCGTGCCGTAGGTATTCTTGGCGTCGCCGGGGTTAAAGCATCCCTGTCCGAACAGGGCGGCCTGCTGGTCTCCCGCGATGCCGGAAATGGGGATCTCCGGTCCGAACAGCTTCGTCGTGCCGTAGATCTCGGAGGAGCTCTTCACCTCGGGCAGCATGGACGCGGGCACGCCGAACCGGTCCAGAAGCTCCTCGTCCCAGCGGTTTTCGCGGATGTTGTAGAGCATGGTGCGGGAGGCGTTGGTACGGTCGGTGGCGTGGACTCGTCCCTCGGTCAGCTTCCACAGGAGCCAGGTGTCCACGGTTCCGAAGCACAGCTCACCGGCCTCCGCCTTTTCCCGGGCTCCCGGCACGTTGTCCAGGATCCAGCGGATCTTGGTGGCGGAGAAGTAGGCGTCGGGGATAAGGCCGGTCTTTTTCCGGATGCGCTCGCCCCAGTCCCCCGCCGTCAGCTCCTCCACCAGGGAGGCGGTCCGGCGGCACTGCCACACGATGGCGCCCGAAACGGGACGGCCGGTTTTCCGCTCCCAGACCACGGTGGTCTCCCGCTGATTGGTGATGCCGACGGCGGCGATCTCGGCGGGAGTCACGTCGCACCGGGCCATGACCTCGGTGGCGCAGGAGAACTGGGAGGACCAGATGTCGGCGGGATCGTGCTCCACCCAGCCCTCCTTAGGATAGATCTGGGAGAATTCCCGGGAGACGGAGCCCTTCATGGCCTGCTCCCGGTCGAAGAGGATGGCGCGGGAGGACGTGGTCCCCTGATCCAGCGCCAGGATATAGCGTTTTTCCATGTGCGTCTCTCCTTGGGGCGAATTGCGGAATCACAGCTCAAACACGGGATAGCCAAGCTCCCGGGCGGCGTCGGCCTCGTCGGAACGGCAGGTGAACACCAGCGTCTGCGGGGACGCGCCTCCGGTGAGGGTGGACAGGAACCGGGCGGTCCGGTCGGCGTCCATGTGGGCGAAGCTCTCGTCGAGGATCACCGGGGGCCGTTCGCTCCGGAACAGCTCGCCGGCCAGTGCCAGACGAAGGCTCAGCCAGGACAGGTCCGCCGTTCCCCGGGACAGAAGCTCGGAGCCCAGGACCCCGCCCTCCGAGGACAGGGAGCAGGACAGCCTGTCGTCCAGAAGCATCCGGTCCCAGGTCCCGCTGACGGTTCTGACTCGGCGGGAGGCGGAGGCGGCGATGCGGGGGATGATCCCCTGACGGACGGACTCGCCCGCCTTCTTCAGCGCCTCGGAGGCCATCTCCAGGGCGTCCCGGCGCAGGGTCAGCTCCTCCATCCGGTCGTCCGCGGCCTCGATCATGGTGTCCAGCTCGTCCACGGTCCGGGTGATCTTCCCGATCTCGGCCAGCTTCTGCTCCAGGGACGCGCGTCTCAGCTCGGCGGAGCGGAGGGCGCTTTCGGTGAAGTCCCGCTCCCGCATGAGCTCCTTCATCCGGTCCTGGGTGAGGGAAGCGGCTTCCCGGCCCCAGACCGTGCCGAGGGCCCTGTGAGCGTCCAGCTCCGCGGCGGAAACGTCCACCTCGCCAAGCTGTTCCCGGAGCACCTCCAGCCGTCCCTCCAGCTGACTGCGCTTCGCCGCCAGCTGACGACGGTCCGAGGCCTCCGCCTTGTTCTTCTGCCGCAGGAGCCGGAGCGTTTCGTGCACATCCTGCCTGGGGGAGATCCCGGCCCGGTCCGCCAGCTCGTTGATCCGGCTCACGGCGGCGTTGCGGCGGACTCTGGCGGATTCCAGGGAGGCGGACAGACGCTTGCGCTCCTTCATTCCGGCGGCCTTGCGCTCCATGGCCAGGGTGTGCTCCTGCACCGCGATCTCGATTTCGTCCGCGGATTCGGCGTTCCACTCCGCCAGCATGGCGTTCAGGCGGGAGGAGGTCGCCACGTGGGCCACCACCATGCCGAGGGACAGGGTCATCAGCGCCAGGGTGGCGATGAGGGCGGGAATGGGGGAGATGTCCGTGCCGGAGAGCCCGATGGACAGCCCCAGTCCCAGAAGGGCGAGGCAGGCCGCGAGAATGCCCGCGAAGAACTCCGCCTTGTTGATCCGGGCCATGCGGCGAACAGCCTCGATGGCCTCGTGGGGATCCGGCAGATCGTCCCCTCCGCCGTCCGTCACGAATTCGCCCTCCATGGCCAGGGCTCCGGTGTCCTCGTAGGGCTCCACCTCTTCCTCCCCGGGCATCTCCTTCAGGGCGGAGGCCGGAATGGGACCGTCCGCGGGAACGTCCGGAGGCGGGGCTTCTTCCTCCTTCTCCGGCTCATGGTCGGAGGTGAAGGGATAGGGGCGGAGCTTGTCCGGGATGTCCCGTTCGCCGGGGAACCGTTCCCGGAAGGCGATGCGCTCCTCCTCGTAGGTCCTCACATCCCGCTCGGCCTCGTTCAGAAGCTCGTCGAAGCCCTCGTCGAAGAGGACGTCCTCCCCCGGCGTCAGGGCGGCCAGGGCGGAGCGGACCTTTTTCAGCTGGCTTTCGGTCTCGTCCGCCGCGTCGATCCGCCTCTTGACGGTGATCTTGTCGAGGGAATCGAAGATCCCGGCGTATCTGGCCCGGCTGGATTCCAGCTCTGCGATGCGGCGGCGGATGTCGTCCAGGGAGACGGACAGGGAGAGGGCCTCGGAGGTCTTCACCGCCGTGGAATTCCTCTCCGCCAGAAGCGCGGCCCGCTTTTCCGCCAGCGCGGAGATCTCGCCGCCGCCGTTTTTCTGGCTGAGGACGCGCTTCTGTTCCTCCAAGGCGGCCGCAGCCCGTCTCAGATCCACGGATTCGTCCGCGGAGGTGAGAAGGTTCTCCACAGCCCCCCGCATGCCGCCGTTTCCGGACGCGGATCCCTCCGGCGTACCCGGGCGGAGCGGTCCCTGACGCACGAAGGCGGTGGACGAAAAGACCTCCTCCGGCACGCCGAGGAAGAATTCGCCGGGGTTGACGCCCTCCGTGGATTCGCCGGTTTTTTCGTTGACGACCCGCACCCTGTCCCGCAGGGATCCGGTGTCCCCGGGACGGACGGAGCGCTCCAGACGGTAATTTTCCCCGCCGTCCGTGCGCACGGTCATCCATCCGGAGGCGGAGCCTCCGTCGCGGCTGAGGGCGCGGCTCTTCTCGGGATTGGCGCTCTTCTCCCGGGAGGGGAGTCCGTAGAGCATGAACTTCACGAACCCCGCCAGAGAGCTCTTGCCCGATTCGTTGGGGCCGAAGATCACGTTTGCCCCGGCGTCCGGCTCCAGGGTGAAGTCTTTCAGGCCGCCGAAGCTGTCTATGTGTATCGTTCTGATGATCATGATCCAACCATTCCGTTCGCGTGTATCAGACTTTGTCCCCGGCCACGGCGGACAGGGCGTACCGCAGAGCGCGGAGAGCAACCTCCCGGGTCCGGGGATCGTCGGAGGTCAGCCCCGGGGAGAGCTCCCGCCAGATGGCCCCCCGCAGACCCGGATCGGCCTCCATTTCGCGGGGATCCGCGTCCGGGCGGGTGGCGTCCTCCAGACGGAGGGAAAACAGGCCGAAGTCCTCCTCCTCAAAGGCTTCCGTGCCGATCAGCAGGGAAGGGGAGGTGAAGCCGGTCAGACGGAGCGCGGCCAGGGTGTCGTCCCCCCATCCGGCGGAGGATACGGCATCCCGGATCCTCACCCGCACGTCGTCGTTCGAGTCGCAGCCCGTGCAGTCCACGTCAGCCTTTTCGTACCGGCGGCGGGAGAAGCGGATCCTGCGCAGACGGACGGAGGAGGTCCCGTCCTCCTTCTCGATTTCGGCGAGGATGGCACCCTTGGGTCCCGTTTCGTCGAAGCCCCGGGGCTCGGGACAGCCGGGATAGGCCCAGCGGTTGTCCGGTCCGGGGGCGGGCGGGTTGTGAATGTGGCCCAAAGCGGCGTAATCCGCGCCGAAGGCTGTCAGATGGGCGGGGGTGACGGGGCAGTCCCGGGATTTCTGCGAGGTCATGTCGCAGTGGCAGAGGAGGAGGTTGATCCTCCCCGGGTCATCCGCGGTCCATCCTGCAATGGGGACCGCGGTCAGCTCCGGACCGGTGAAGCCGAAGCCGTAGATGGTGACGCCGGTGTCCTCTCCCTCGCCGTCCGCCAGATCGATCCCCTCCGGCTCGGAGGAGGTGAACACGTGGACGTTCTCCGGGAAGGTGACTCTCTGCCAGACGCTGCCCGGGGAGGCGGGATCGTGGTTGCCCGGCGCGATGAACACGGGCCGTCCGAAGGTCTCGAACTCCCGGCACAGCATCCGGACCGTATCCCGGCTCACGGACGCGCCGTCGAAGAGGTCCCCGGCGATGAGGATGAGATCCGCCTCCGCCCGTTTGGCATAGGACATCATGGACATGAAGGTCTGGCGCAGCTCGTTCCGTCTCAGCTCGGCGGAACGCGGATCCAGCCCGGAAAAGGGACTGTCCAGATGGACGTCGGCGGTGTGAAAAACTTTTATCATGATAAAACCAGTATGTTGATCGTTTCGGCGCGGATACCCGGCAAGGGGGCGTCCGCTTATACGATGGCGGAAAACGCGGCGACGGCCAGGGCCAGGGCTTCCTCCGGGGAGTCGGCCTCGATCGTGCATCCGGCCGCCCGCCTGTGTCCTCCTCCCCCGAAGGAGGCGCAGACCGACGCGCAGTCCACGTCCTCGTTGGCGCGGGAGGAAAGGCGGAATTTCCGGGGCTCGGCGGCGTTCTGGCGGAGGGTGAGGGCCACGGCGGCTCCGTCCACGCTCCGGGGAATGTCCACCGCTCCGCCCAGATCGGCCTCCGTCAGACCCTCCTCCCGGAGCATGTCCGTGGTGAAGAGCACGGCGGCCAGGCGTCCTCCCCGGTACAGACGGAGATTCCGGACCGCCATGGCCCGGGCCTTCAGATCGTTCAGGGAGCGGACCGCCAGAAGCCTACGGCAGAGCTCCGCCGTATCGGGCTTTCCGGTGAGAGCCGCGTCCCGGTTGATCTCCTCCAGCAGAAGGGCTGCCGTCCGGTGGGTTTCGGGGGTGGTGTTGGAAAACTGGAAGCCCCCCGTGTCGCCCACCACGGCGCACCAGAGAAGACGGGCGGCGTCGGGCAGAGCGGGGATCCGTCCCCGATCCCTCAGCATGCGGTACAGCCGGAAGAGGATCTCCCCCGCGGCCGCCGCGTCCGGATCGATGAAAAAGGGAGCGAAGGGCTCGCCGCGTCCGTGGTGGTCCACCATGAACCGGACCCGGGGGATGTACGCCGCCAGGTCTCCCAGCTGATTCGGGGAGGCCACGTCCACGGCGCAAACGGTGTCGGTGTCGAAGGCTTCGGCGGCATCCGGCGTCAGCTCCTCCGCCGTCAGGCCGCAGAGGGTGGGCAGAAAGGCGGTGTACTGAGGGGGCGGCGTGGGACAGACCACCTTCGCGTCCTCTCCCATGGCGAGGAGCATCTCGCGCAGGGCCAGAGCGGAGCCCAGGCAGTCCGGATCGGGATTTACGTGGGTCAGGATCAGGGTCCTTCCGAAGGAGGGCATGGCGTCGGCTATCGCTTCGAGGGTCACGGAGGCAAAATCAGGCATCTTCGTCCTCCGCGCTGTTTTCCCGGGCCTGCTGTTCGGCGGCTTCCCGGGCGTCCGCGGCGGCCAACTCCGGCTCGATCTGCTTCAGCAGGGCGGAGATCTCAGCGCCCCGGCGGATGCCGTCGTCCCGGACGAACTGGATCTCCGGGGTGATCCGCAGGTTCAGCTCCTCGGCGATGCGGGACCGGACGAAGGGAACGGCGGATTTCAGTCCCTTCGCCAGCTCCTTTTCGTCGTGCTGTCCGTAGACGGAGTAGTACACCTTGGCGAATTTCAGGTCGGCGGAGACGTCGGCCGAGAGGATGGATATGAGAACGCCGGATACGCGGGGGTCCTTGATGTCGCGCACAATGGCGGAGCACGCTTCGGCAAAGGCGGTATCCACGCGGGATTTGCGGTATTTGGCCATAACGGGGGTCCTTTCGCAGTTGAGATATCGGAGGCGGTTATTTAATCCAGTCCGGCAGAAACTCCGGGTCGATGACGTTCGTGACGTACCGGCGGGCGGCGTCGGGCGTCAGGGTGTAGCCGGAAATGGCGACGCCGTGGGTGGCCGCGACGGCGTCCGTGTATCCGGAGAGCAGGTAGATATGGGTGTTGAACCAGTCCATGCCGTAGTAGAACACCGTGGGCTCCAGCACCGGATCGACGGGGACCAAGCGTCCGTTTTCGTCGGAGATCACCCGGAAGGTGAACAGCCCGCCCACCATGTTGACGGGATTGGCCATGCCGGAGACGAAATTGCCGAGGGAGTAGATGCAGAGGGTGCGGCCCCGGTCCGTATCCAGCCATTCGATGGGTTGGAGGGTGTGGGAGTGGTGGCCCAGGATCACGTCCGCTCCGTTGTCTGCGATGAGCCGGGCCAGCCGGACCTGCTCGTCCGTGGGGGTCTGGGTGTTTTCCAGTCCCCAGTGGATGGAGACGATGACGAAGTCCCCGGCCTCCTTCGCTCGCTCCAGATCGGAGAGGATCAGGTCGTCGTCGATATAGGGGATCACCAGGGGGGAGGAGGCGGGCTTGACGATTCCGTTGGTTCCCAGCGTGTAGGCCAGCCAGGCGAACACCACGCCGTCCCGCTCGATGGTGCGGATCCTTGAGGCGTCCTCCTCGTTTTTGTATCCTCCGATGGTCACCACCGGCTGGGTGTCCCAGAACTCGATGGTGGCGGCCAGCCCGTCCGCCGTCTTGTCCAGCATGTGGTTGTTGGCCAGGTTGACGACGTCGAAGCCCAGGGCCGCCATGTCGCGCCCCAATTGCTGGGGGCAGTTGAAGCAGGGCCAGCCGGTGTAGCCCCAGTCCGCGCCCGCCATGACGGTCTCCTGGTTGATGAAGGCCACGTCCGCCGAGGCGATGCGCTCCGCCACGTCGTAATACATGGGCAGAAAGTCGTAGGGCTTGTCCGCGGTGCCCCGGAAGGCGGCGTCCATGTGGATGTTCTCGTGGATGAGGTTGTCCCCCGCCGCGAGGAAGGACACGTCCACGCCGGAGAAGGTCTTCGCGGGCACAGGCTCGGGCTCGGGTTCGGGCTCCGGCTCCGGCATGGGATCGTCCGGCGGCAGAAGGATCGCGGCGGGTTCGGTCTCTGCCGGATCGGGTTCCGTCGGCTCGGTCACATCCGGCACGGGCTCGGTCACGGGAGGCTCTTCGGCTTCCGGTTCGGTCTGCGGGTCCCGGGGATCCGTTTCGGCAGACGCCGGGGACGCCTCGGGCCGGTTTACCGGGGGATCCGCGGGCTGGTCTGTCTCTATGTGGTCCGCCGCGGGCTCCGGGTCGTAACCGGACGACAAGGGAGACGGCTGACCGGGTCCTGCTTCCCGCAGTTCGATCCCGGGGATGGCGCAGGACGCGAGAGTCCCGGCGGCGCAGCACAGGATCAGGATCCTTTTCAGATGAGAAGCGAAATGGTTCGTCACGGACAATCCTCCGGTCTTTCAGGTCTACATTTATATTATACCATCGGTATGGGAATAATGCAAGGCGTTTCTGCAATTTCCGGCCGGAGGGCGTGCCTCTTGCATTTTTTCCCGGAATGTGGTACAATGACCGTACTTGAATTCGGAAGCCGGAGGGCCGCATGAGCAAGAGAAAGCCGGACACCGTATCGGGGGTCCTGATTGTCAACAAGCACGCCGGCGTCACCTCCCACCGCATCATCTCCGCCTGCCGGAGGCTGTACGACACCCAGCGGGTGGGACACGCGGGCACCCTGGATCCCATCGCCACGGGGGTTCTGCCGGTGCTGATCGGACGGGCCGCCAAAGCCGCGGACTACATCATCCGGCACGACAAGGCCTACCGGTGCGAGATGCTGTTGGGGCTCACCACCGACACGGAGGACGTGACCGGCGAGGTTTTGACCCGCTCGGAGCGCCTGCCGGAGGAGGACGAGGTTCTTGCGGTCTGCCGGCGCTTCGTCGGGAAGATCCTGCAGACGCCGCCCATGTACTCCGCCCTGAAGGTGGGCGGGAAGAAGCTGGTGGACATCGCCCGGGCCGGCGGAGAGGTGGAGCGGACGCCGCGGGAGATCGAGATCTATTCCCTGGAGGCACAGCGGCTCGCTCCGGACCGGTACGCGCTGGACGTGGCTTGCTCGAAGGGGACCTACATCCGCACCCTCTGCGCCGACATCGGCCGGGAGCTGGGATGCGGCGCGGTCATGGCCGAGCTGGTCCGGACCCGCACGGGGCGCTTCACCCTGGAGGAGGCTGTGACGGTGGAGGAGCTGGAAGGCATGACGCCGGAAGAACGCCTGGGAGTGCTCCGTCCCGTGGAATCCCTCTTCGAGGAGCTTCCGGCGCTGGAGCTGGGGGCCTTTCACGCGCGGCTGATCCGGTGCGGAAGCGATCTCTATCAGGAAAAGCTGAAAACGGACTTCCCCGAGGGGACTCTCATCCGACTGCGGCGGAGCGGGACCTTCTTCGCCCTGGGACGCGCCGGGATCCGGGACGGGGTGCCGGTGATCTCTCTGGAAAAGCTCTTTGTGCTGGAGGAACTATGAACCAAAAACGCGGGACGCACATTCTGGACTGCCCCTGGCTGGACCAGAGGGAAAAATGGCCCACGGGCTGCGAGAGCGTGTCGGCGGCGCTGTGCCTGCAGTACGCGGGATACGACGTGACGCCGGATTTCTTCATCGACAACTGCCTGCCCACGGCCGATCCTCCGCGGTGTGAGAACGGGGTCTGGCGGGGACCGGATCCGCGCTTCTCCTATCCGGGCGATCCCCGGACGGAGGACGGATGGGGATGCTTCGCTCCGGCCGTACGCCGCGGGATCGAGACCTGCGCCTCCCTCTGCGGCTTCGATCCGGAGGTCCGGGAGCTGTACGGGAAATCCCTGGATACCCTGTTCCGGGAGGAGATCGACCGGGGACGTCCGGTGATCCTCTTTGCCACCATGGGCATGCGGCCGCCGAGGGAATACCGCCGCTGGATCGTCGACGGCGCGGGGGAACTCTGCGTCTGGAAAACGCCCATGCACTGCCTTCTGCTGATCGGATACGACGGGGACGAGGCGGTGTTCTCCGATCCTCTGGCTGGCGCCCGTCAGCATTATTCCATGGCGGACACGGTGCGCGCGTACCGGGGAATGGGCTCCCAGGCCGTGGCGGTGAGGGCCGGGATTGCGTGAACTGTTTGTAAACATTTCCGCGCTCCGGCTGCCCGGGGACGGATTTGTGCTATAATAAACGAACCGGTTCCCGCAGGACTGCCCGCGGTTCCGGATCCGGGGATTATCCCGGCGAGGGCTGTCGGACATGGACGGGAACGGGGGACGTATGAAACAGAAATGGAGAGCCGGATGGCGAAGGGTGGCGGCCTTTTTCCACAGGCTCGGGGCGTTTTTCGACCGGAGCTATCTGGCGCGGACCCTCGGCTATCTTCTGGTGTCCGCGCTGGCCGTGGGACTGATCTTCTACGTGGGCTACCACATCGTGGACGAGGTCCAGCCCGGCCTTGAGCTGGTGGACGCGGTCACCCGGACGGTGGCCACCACCGTGGAGGCAGACGCCTACATCATGCGGTCCGAGCATCCGGTCTACGCCTCCTATACCTACGAGGGCTCCGTCACCGCGGCCGTGCCCGACGGAGGCAAGGTGGCCCGGGGAGGAAAGATCGCGGACGTGTATGCGGCATCGGCCCCGGAGATCGAGAACCGCATCGCCGAAATCGACACCCAGATCGCACAGCTGCGGAAGAACGACGCGGAGAGCCGTTCCGTGCAGACCTCTGCCGCCATGGACGCCGCCATCTACGAGAAATTCTTCTCCATCGCGGCGGACTGCGCCCGGGGAGACTGCGGAGACGCCGTGGCCCGCCGGGTGGGACTGCTGGTGGATCTGCAGAAAAGAGCCGCGGTCCGGGGTGCGGCTTCGGACTACGAATCACAGGCCCGGCAGCTGGAGACGGAGCGGAACTCCCTGACCCGTCAGCTGGGAGCCAATCTGGAGACGGTGACGGCCTCCTCCAGCGGCTACTACTATGCCGAATACGACGGCTACGGGGAGAGCTTCTCCGCGGACCGCATCGACGACATGACCTACACCCCCGCAGACGGTGGTGGTGAAGGCGGCGGTGGCGGTGGTGATCCACAGCCTCAGCCCGACCCAGCTCCTGTCATGGGAGTGAACAAGACCACGGTGAACTTTGGCCGTGTCACTGCCAATGCATCCGAGGTGGTGACTGTCAGCAACACAGGCGATGCCGAATTGCAGGCTACCGTCACCATTGACAACAACGAATTTACCGTCAGCCCCGCCAACGTAACTGTGGCTGCCGGCGCAAGCAGCACGTTTACCATCACTTATCTGTATAACGCCGAGGCTTACGGCTCGCATACGGCAACCGTCACGGTGACGCCGAATGCCGGAGATGCTGCCGCCATTGCCGTTTCTGCCTACGTCCGCAATCCCAATGTGTGGAGCGAGGACTTCGCAGGCAATGCCCTGCCCAACGGTTGGAAAGCCGACGCTTCCAACTGGACGATTGCCGACGGCATGGCTCACGGAAAGTATATCTATGTCACTACGGGCTATCTGACGACACCTATCCTGAAAGTCGCTGCCGGCGAGGTGATGACTTTCGAGTACAAGGCTACCGCCAACAGCGTCAAGGTCGTTGTCGAAGCCTCCAAGGACGGTGGTGCTTTTGCTGAAATCAAGAATTCGGGCTGGGTTAACAAGATGGACGACTTTGCCACCTTCACTATCGACGGTCTGGCGGC
>CACYWX010000034.1 GCA_902778205.1 uncultured Ruminococcus sp.
CTAAAGCCAACAATCACACAATGAACATGTGCTTTTATACTTGCTTCGCTATCCCACACAAAGGATCTGTATGCAAAATCAATATGAACGCCCTTCTCAAACAACGGTTTCCACAAGATTGGAACAGATTCTCCTTGACAAATAGAATTAGTTGACACCAGTGCGCATCTGACAGATGTTCCAAGAATATAATCAGTTGCCTTTTTATACCAACACGAAACATAGTCCAGATTACCATAATTCTTCCATCCAGCAAATATATACTCAATATCTTTCTTTTGCTGCCCGCCCTCTTTCATCCAACGCGCCCCCACAAACGGCGGGTTCCCCATGATATATCTCAGCCGATCCTTCGGGACAACCGTCTCCCAGTCGATCCGCAGGGCGTTGCCCTCCACGATGTTCGCGTTGGTTTTCAGGGGCAGGTACGTGGGATCGATGCTCAGAATCGCCGCCGTCTCCCGCATCATCTGGATCTCCGCGATCCACAGGGCCGTCTTCGCAACGGTGACGGCAAAGTCGTTGATCTCGATGCCGTAGAACTGCGCGATGCTCACTTTGATGGGCGTGACCGTCCTGTCCGCCATGCCCATCTGCCCGTGCTGAAGGAGACCGATCACGGTGTTTTCCAGCTTGCGGATGCTGAGATAGCTCTCCGTGAGAAAATTACCGCTCCCGGCGGCGGGGTCCAGACACACGACGGCGGTCAGCTTCTCCTGAAATTCCCGGAGCTTTTTGTCCCGCGTCTTTTCGACGGCGATTCCCCTGATCTCCTCCAGCTCCGCTTTCAGCTCGTCCAGAAACAGCGGGTCGATGACCTTGTGGATGTTCTCGATGGACGTGTAGTGCATCCCGCCTTCCCGTCTGGTCTCCGGATTCAGCGTGCTCTCAAACACCGCGCCGAAGATGGTGGGGCTGATTTCGCTCCAGTCGAATTCGTCCGAGGCGTGTTTCAGCAAAAGATCCATGATCTCCTCGGTGAAGGGCGGGATCTCGATGTCGTCGTCCTCAAACAGACCGCCGTTCACATAGGGGAAGGACGCGAGGATCGGATCGTCGTCGGAGAGATACGGGTCCCTCTCCTCCGGCTTCCGGTTGAGAACACGGAACAGGTCCCGCAGAGCAGTCCTTGCCTTTGCGGGCGAAAACTGCGCCAGATAGTCGCGGAAGATCGTTCTCGAATGGTCGCTGAACACCAGCGCGTCCTCGGCGTAGAGGCAGAACACGATCCGGACGCAGAGCTTGTTCAGCGAAACCAGCGCCGCGGGATCGTCCGGGTTCCTGTACTGCTTCCGGAGCGCGTCGTAAATCCTCCCCACCAGCTCGCCCGCCGCCAGGGAAACGGCCATCTCGTCCGTGATTTTCTCCGTCTCCTTCGTTACGAGAAAATCCAGCATGTGATATTTCGACTGCAGGTCGGCAAGGGTCAGCTTTACAGGCTCCGGCTTCTTCTGCTCGCGGTCATAAATCCAGATTTCCGCAAAGTTGGACGTGACGATCCAGCGGGCCCGCTCGCTGAAGGGCAGACCGTTGTCATACATCTTCGCCTGCTCGTAGGGCGTCATGCCGTCGTGTCCGGCCTGCGGCTTATCCAGCGCGATCCCGAGGGACTTCTGTTCGATCAGGACATGGGTCTCGGGGATGTATACGTCGATGCGCTTCGTATTTCCGTCGGGGCCGATGACCTTCTTCTCAAAATCAACCCGTTCCGTCACGCGCTCCACGCCGAGTATATTGGTCAGGATCTCGATCCAGTAGGATCTTGCGTCCTCATCCTCCCTGCCCTTTCCGTTCCATCTGTAAAAGAACTGGCGCGCTTCCTCACGCCGCTGCAAATCCGTCATAAAGCCCCGTCCCCTCCCATTGGATTTCTCCGTCGGTTTGTACCAGTATAACACAGGACCGCCGGGCCGTCAAGAATCATCTTCCGTCTTGCAATCCCGGAGCGGTTGTGCTATAATGGAAAGTGGAATTTTGTCATCAGGAGCGAACCCATGTCATACGAGCTTTTTTACAATCATCCCGCCCGTGAATGGAACGAGGCCCTTCCTCTCGGCAGCGGACGGCTGGGCGTCACGGTCTGGGGATCCCCGGAAGAGGACGTCCTCCAGCTCAACGAGGAGACCCTGTGGGACGGCGGCTTCGATCCGGAGGCCGACAATCCGGACTGCGCCGCCCATCTTCCCGAGATCCGCGCCGCCATCTTCTCCGGCGACTACGCGGAGGGACAGCGGCTGACGCAGAAATACATGGTCTGCCGGGGCGACGGGAGCCATTCCGGCCACGGCTTCGGATACCGCTACGGCTCCTTCCAGACCGCCGGGGACATCCTCGTGGCCTTCACGGACCGCCGGGGTGAGCCCTCCGGGTACAAAAGGACCCTGAATCTTGAGACCGGCCTGTGCCGCTCGGTCTGGAACGACGGGAGCCGCGCCCATGAGGTCCGGGTCCTCGCGTCCTACAAGCGGGGCGGCATGGCGGCGGAGTACCGGGCGTCCGAGCCCTTCTCCGCGCGGATCCGGTTCAGGAGGGAGGACGGCGGCGCGGAGACTGCCTCCTACGCTCCGGACGGCTTCGCCTATGAAAAGGCCTTCCCGGATTCCCTGGCCTTCGCCGTATGCGCGTCGGTGAGGGCCGAGGGCGGCTGTGTCACGGCGGATGAGGACGGGATCGAGCTGAAAAACGTGACCTCCTTCCGGATCACCGCCGACGTGCGCACCACCTACGTGAAGCCCGGCATGGACGGCACGCCCCGCCCCTCGAACGATCCGGCCCCCGCGACAGAGAAAGCACGGGAAACGGCGGAGAGCATGGCGGAGCGGGACTTTGACGGTCTGCTCCGGGAGAGCGCCGGGATCCTCTCCTCCTTCATGGACCGGGTGAAGCTGAATCTCTCCCCCGCGGATCCCTCCCTCTCCTCCCTGCCCACGGACGAGCGGATTCTGAGGGTGCGGGAGGGCGGCTCCGACACGGATCTGCTTCTGACCTACTTCGCCTTCGGGCGGTATCTGCTGGTATCCTCCTCCTGGAACTGCGTTCTGCCCGCCAACCTGCAGGGCGTCTGGACCCCGGACCTTGACACGATCTGGTCCGCAGACTACCACATCAACATCAACCTCCAGATGAACTACTGGCTGGCCGAGACCTGCCGGATGCCGGAGCTGACGGAGCCACTTCTCGATTACATCCGGTTCCTGTCCCTCCACGGACGGCGGACCGCGGACATCCAGTACGGCGGAGCCCGGGGCTGGGTGGCCCACACCATCACCAATCCATGGGGCTTCACGGCTCCGGGCGAGGGGGCGGGCTGGGGCTCCTTCATGTGCGCGGGGGCCTGGTGCTGTCAGCATATCCTCGAGCGGTACCGCTATTCCGGCGACGCCGAGGTGCTCCGGGAGAACTACGACATCCTGCGGGGAGCCTGCGAATTCTTCCTCGACTATCTGACCGAGGATCCGCGGACGGGGTATCTGGTCACCTGCCCCTCCAACTCCCCGGAGAACAGCTTCATCACGGCTCAGGGCCGCTTCGGCGTCTGCGCAGGTCCCACCATGGACAACGAGATATTGAGAATGCTCTTCACCTCCACCGCCGACGCCGCCCGGACCCTCTCCATGGACGAAGAATTTGCCGATCTGCTGGACAAAACCGCCGCGCGCCTCTCCCCGATCCGCGTCGGAAAGCACGGGCAGATCATGGAGTGGAGCGAGGACTTTGACGAGGCCGAACCGGGCCACCGCCACGTGTCCCACCTGTTCGCCCTCCATCCGGACTGCGCCGTCACCCGGGAGCACACCCCGGAGCTGTTCGAGGCGGCCAAGGTCACTCTCCGGCGCAGACTGGAGAACGGCGGCGGCCACACGGGATGGTCCCGGGCCTGGGTCTCCACCTTCTTCGCGCGGCTGGGCGACGGGAACGCATGCCTGGACAGCCTGAACCTCCTGCTGGGCCGCTCCACCCTGCCGAATCTGTTCGACACGCATCCGCCGTTCCAGATCGACGGCAACTTCGGCGGAGCCAACGTCTTTGCAGAGATGCTGCTCCAGTCCCAGAGCGGCAAGCTCGTCCTGCTCCCCGCCCTTCCGGACGACGCCGACTGGCAGACCGGCTCCTTCGAGGGTCTGGCCGCACGGGGAGGCGCCGCCGTGGACTGCCGCTGGAAGGACGGCCGGGTGACGGATTACCGGGTTTACGCCGTCACGCCCGCTGCCCGGGGCAAGACCTTCACGGTGACGGTGAACGGGTCCGACGAGACCGTGACCGCGGAATAATCCGGAACCTGCCCATTTCCCGATTCATCTTTTCGGAAAGGAGATCCGCCGTGAAACGACGCATAACGGCCGCCCTGCTCTGTCTGGCCGTCCTGACCGCATCCGCCGCGCCCTGTTTTCCCCGGCGGATCTCCTCTCCCGCATACGCCGCCGAGTACGCCGGGGAGGTCCTGACGGAAGAGGAGCAGGAATCCCGCGCCTTTGCCCACATCTCCTATGTGACGGACGGCGTAGCGGACACCGGCATGCTCCTGCCCCGGGACGAGCACACGACGCTCCTGACGCCCTCCGACGGGGACTGGGGCTTCAGTGGACCGGTGCGGAAGAGCTATTCCCTCCGGACGCCGGTGGACGAGGACCCCGACATGACCCAGATCTTTCTGGTTGCAGCCGGTCCGAAGCCGGGGAGGGAGCCCGAAGGAAACGAGCTGACCTTCACCCTGGATCTGACGCCCGGAGACGCGAGCGGGGACTATCTCTACGCCGAGGACTACCGCGCCATGCAGTTCGGCATCGCTCTGGAGGACGCGGAGGGGGACTTTCCCCTGACGGCGGAGCTGGAGACCTCCCGGGGCACGGTGACGGCGGACCTGACGCTCAGCGCCCATACCATCGAGGGCTCCGGCATCCTCTTCAGCCACAATCAAGTCAGAAGCGGCAACGGCTGGAGTGTGGTCACCCTGGATCTGACCGAGGCGGAGGGCTCCCTCCGTCGGCTGACCGTCCGGCTCAGGGAGGACGTTCTGCCGGTAAACACGGTCTTCTCCGCCCCGCTTCTCACCACGGAGCCCACAGAGGAGCTGATCCGCGCCGAGCAGTATTCATCCTTCGCTCTGGAGGCCGAGAGCGGTACCTTTTCCGGATCCGGTCCCGCCGCCCGGGCCGATGAAAACGGACGCCTCCTTGTGACCGGAGCGCCCGCCACCGTCTGTTCCCTCGGTGAAAACGTGCCCTGCTGCTTCGAGATCCGCACCTCGGACATTCCCGCGGCGGACGGACGGCTTTCCCTGGGGCTGGACTTCGTCGACGGGCTGGAGCGGGTGTGGTCCTCCCCGGTCCGGCTGGGAGCGGACGACAACGTGTATGTGGTGCCGGCGGACATCCTCTCCGGGGTGAAATCCTTCTCCCTGCTGTTCGAGGGACTGGATCCCGGGGCCTCCTTCCGGATCGAGTCCGTGCGGATCTTTTCGGGCGGCGAGCCCTCCACCGGCGGCAACGAATGGCTGGGGAGGCTCGAACGAGTGGAGCGCACCTCCGGCGGGCTTCTGTTC
Organism: uncultured Ruminococcus sp.; assembly: GCA_902778205.1. GTDB lineage: Bacteria > Bacillota > Clostridia > Oscillospirales > CAG-272 > UMGS1696. The sequence goes on from CACYWX010000034.1 coordinate 5,543, forward strand.
AAGGGCTCCGTCACGGCAGACGCGGCCCGCAGCTTCTCCTCCGGCGTCATCCGCTTCTGCGCCGTTCCCTCCCCCGTTTTTCTCAGCGAGGAGGACCGGGCGTTCTTCACGGCGGGGGGCTCGGTCCGTCTGCCGGAGTGCGCCGTGACGGTGGGGGAGAGCAAGCTGTCCACGAGATTTGAATTCCGGTTCGACCCGCCCTCCGCTCTGCCTGCCAACGCCGACTCCTGCGTCTATTTCGCCTGCGTTCCCGATCCCGCCGATCCGGACGCGGTCATGCTCCTGTCCCCGCCGCGGTACGCCGACATACCGGCAACGGACCGTCCGGTCTCGGCCGCGCGGTTCGGACTGGCGGACGCCTTCCCCGCCGGAGCCTTTGAATCCAACACCTTCCATATTCTGACGGACGTGCCTCTGAACCGGCTCCTGTCCGGATCGGGCGGAATATCCGCGGCGTACACGGTGCCCGGTGAGGACTCCCCCCGGAGCGTGTTCTTCGACGCCTCCCTGCTTTCGGAGCTGGACCGGGACGTGCAGTTCTACCGCTCCGCCGGCATCGAGGTCTACCTGCGGCTCCTGATCGATGAGCCCATTCCGGGTCTCACGGCTCAGGACAGCCTGTTCCCGGACATGAGCTCCCCGGAATCCGCCGCTCTCTGGTGCGCCGCGGTCCGCTTCTTCGCGGGACGGTATCCCGACGCGGCCGGCCTGGTGCTCCCCGGACCCGTCAACGATGCGGAGGCCGCCGGAGTCCGGGAGGAGGAGATCGGACGGTGGGCCGAAGCGCTAAGCCATCTCTGCACCCTCACCGGAAGCGCGGCCTCTGCCGTCTCCCCGGGCATGGCGGTCTGCGTCCCCTTCGACGAGGCTTCGGACTCCGTGTGCAGCCGCCTTTTCCTCACCCTCTTCGCCCATCGCATGGCCCGGACCGGCTCGCCCTCCTGGACCCTTCTCTCCATGGCGGGCTCGGACGGCGGCGTTCCCGGACGGCTGAAGCAGACCCTTTCGTATCTGACCGATCTGTCCCTGCCCGGACCCGGGGATCTCATGTACGTCTACAGCCTGACCCAGCGGGAGCTGAACCAGCAGTACGCCGCCTATCTGGCCACGCCCGCCTCGGAGCGGGACAGCGCCTACGTGCCGTCGGAGATGGCGGTGGAGCTGTACCGTCGGTTCTCCGATGCCTGCGGGACCGGCGCCCGGGTGGTGTTCTTCTCCCCGGCCGGACTCACCCAGCGCTACGACCACGACTTCTACGACGTGCTCAAGCGCGGAGCGGGCATCAAGGACGCCGTGCGGGAATCGGGCACCCGGGCCGTCTCCGTTCTGCCGGGCATGGTCTTTTATGATCTTTGGGACTTCTCCGACGCCTACTATCCCCTGGACTGGATCCCGGGAGGCGGCGCGCTGTCCTGCTCCACGGAGCTGAGCGAGGCCTTTTCCGACGCGGCGGGCGAGCCCTCCCGTGTGCTGTCCGTGTCGTTTCAGGAGGCCCGGGACGGGGTGGCCGGCATCGTCATGCGGAACCTGAAAAACACGGTGGATCTGAGCCGGGTGGAGGCCCTGACCTTCGACTTTCTGCTGGAGGACGCGGGCGGGATCGTTCCCACCGACGACGGCGGTGTCTCCGTGGTCTTCATCGCAGGGACGGACGACAAGCGGGCGGAATTCCACGCCGACGGCCTGAGCTGCGGGGAGATCCACCGGCTGAGCTGTCCGATCTCCGACTGGGACGACCGGGATCGGGTGGATTTTCTGAGCATCGCGGTCTATGCGGACCGTCCCGTGTCCCTGAAGCTGTCGAAGGTCACAGCGGCGGCCTCGGGGATCCCGTCCGAAGAGCTGGAAGCCGTCTTCTCTCCTCCCTCGGAGGAAGAGGATAAGCCCGACGCCGGATGGCTGCTGCCCGTGCTGGTCTTTCTGGCCGCGGCCTCCTTCTCGGTCTTCGTCCTGCTGACCCGGCGGGACACGGAGGACGGAGCGGATGCCGAGCGGACCGAACGGAAGGAACGAACCGGCCGAGAAAGGAGAACCCCTTGAAAAGCAAGACTCCCACACCCTCCCCGCGCGCGGACAGATCCGGGATCGAGAAGGAAGCCGAGGCCTTCGCTCGTGAGGGCGTCGAAAAGCTGAACGTGGCGCAGAACACGCGGCCCTTCACAAAATACAAAATCGCCGAGCTGATCCTCTGCGCGGCGGCGGTGATTCTGGGCCTTCTTTACCTGTATACGAATCCGAAGCTGATCCCCCTCTCCGTGCTTCTTCCGGTATACGCCGGGGTCTTCTGCGCCATCGTGCCCCTGCGCTGGCTGGATCTGAAGGCGTCCGGGCTGAAGGGAGGCTTCGCGGTCTTCACCACGGCGGTCTGGGCTCTTCTGGCGCTGGCGGTTGTCGCGGCCACAGTGGTGTATTTCCGGGGGGCCTGATTCTTTCCCGCTCTTGCATATTCCGCCGGTTTGTGGTATCATACTGAAAACAAATCCATCACAAAAAACATAAAGAGGTCTGTCTGACTATGAAAGTGGCTCTCATCACCGGAGCGTCGGCGGGACTGGGGAAGGAATTCCTCAAGGCCCTGCCCTCCGCTTTTCCCGACATCGAAGAATACTGGCTCATCTCCCGGAACCGGGACAAGCTCCTGGAGGCCGCACGCCTCGTGCCGAAGCAGTGCCGCGTCTTCCCGCTGGATCTGACGAAGGACGAAAGCTACGATAAGCTGTCCCGCTATCTGGGGGAATTTCAGCCTGAGATTTCCCTGCTCGTCAACAACTCCGGCTGCGGCTTCCTGGGTGACGTAGGGGAGGGTGAGCTGTCCCGGCAGGTGCAGATGGTGGACCTCAACCTGAAGGGGCTCACCGCCGTGACCCATCTGGCCATCCCCTATATGCCCGCGGGCGGACACATCGTCAACATCTCCTCCATCGCCTCCTTCTGCCCCAACGCCCGGATGACGGTCTACTCCGCCTCCAAATCCTACGTGACGGCCTTCACCCTCGGCATTGGCGAGGAACTGAAAAAGCGCGGCATCACGGCCACGGCGGTTTGCCCCGGTCCCATGGACACGGACTTCATCGTGTCGGGCGGCATCAAAGGCCATTCCAAGACCTTCGACCTGCTTCCCTACTGCGACCCCGCCAAGGTTGCGAAGGGTGCGCTTGAGGCGGCGAAGCGGGGACAGTCCGTCTACACGCCGACCCTTTTCTACAAATTCTACCGCGTCGTGGCGAAGCTGGCCCCGGCCAAGCTCATGATGAAGGCGTCGAAGACCTGACGCGGAAAAGATCAATCATCCGAAAGGAACAAACATATGGACAACAGACAGGACAGAGTCCTCGCGCAGGTCGCGGGGAACCCCATCATGGAAAGCGATCTCATGGAAGCCATGGCCTCCATGGGTCAGCGGGCCCAGGCTTACAACAATCCCCAGGGACGGGCCATTCTGCTGGATCAGCTCATCGCTCGCCGCCTGTTCCTCATGGACGCCCAGAAGAACCTGATGGAGCGGGAGCCCGCCTTCAAGGAGCAGCTCAAGCGGGTGAAGGACGACATGCTCACCAACTACGCCATCCAGAAGGCGGTGGAGCGGGTCCGGGTCACCGACGACGAGGTGAAGAAATACTACGAGGAGCATCCCGACCAGTTCGAGGCGGGTCTCACCTTCGGGGCCAGCCACATTCTGGTGGACTCCGAGGGGAAGGCCGCCGAGATCCGCGGAAAGCTGGAATCCGGCGAGCTCACCTTCGAGGACGCGGCGAAGCAGTACTCCACCTGCCCCTCCAAGGCCCAGGGCGGAGACCTCGGCGAATTCGGCCACGGACAGATGGTGCCGGAGTTCGAGGAGGCCTGCGCGGCCATGGAGCCCGGCGAGCTGTCGGAGCCCGTGAAGAGCCAGTTCGGCTGGCACCTGATCCGGCTGAACAAGAAGGAGGAGGGCGGTACGATCTCCTTTGCCGAGGCGAAAGACGACATCCGCCAGGCCCTGCTCTCCGAAAAACAGCAGGCGGCCTACCAGAGCCGGATCAACCAGCTGAAGCTCCTCTTCCCCGTGGACAAGATCTGAGGAGATCGTTCGCGCGATCGGGGAAACCGTCCTTGCCCCTCATCCGTCCCTTTGGGCAACCCTTCCCGCGCCAGCCGCAGTATTCGGCTGCGGGAAGGCTGACAACGCAAATCGGAACTTCATAATAAAGCGGTTTCCTCAGAGTATGGTCCTGATGACCGATCCTCTGTGGAAACCGCTTTTCACTGATTACCGCCGCACGATGTATGGCTACCCCACAACCGAAGGCTGCAACCGGGTGGGGGAAGGCTGACAACGCACGGCGAAGCCTTAGCTTCCTCTCACACCCTGTCGGAGAACCGCTCGGCGATGATGATCCCGTCCCGCACGGTCAGGCGGCAGATGCGGGCGGTGCGGCGGTCCGCGGGATCCTCCTCCCCGGCGGTCAGGTCCCGCCCGTGGTAGACGGCGTAGTACTGCCCGTTCAGGTTCAGAACGCTGTGGTGGCCGACGCCCTCCTCGAATCCGTTTTTGATCATGACGGGATCGAACGCGCCGTCCCTCGTGTGCTTCTCAAACGTCACCTTCGTCAGGTCCGCCTCGGGGGACTTCGCCGCTGCGTAGCCGATGTGGTAGGTGTCGTTCTGGAAGCATGCTCCGGAGTACATGACGTACTGCCACTCCCCCTCCCGGAACCAGAAGGGACCCTCGATGGTGTGCCAGTCGCGTCCGTCGCCGAAGCGGTTGCGCATGAAGATCTCCTCGTCCATGGTGGGGATGATCTTCTCCTCGGGACGCCGCTCCGGGGTGACGGGATCCAGAAGCCGGTCCACGTACACCCGGGTGCCGATCCGCCCGTTCTCCGCCTCCCGGTTGTCCAGCGCGTACCACAGGAAGAGCCCCGCCTCCGTCTCCACCACATGGGCGTCGATGGAGAAGTACTCGAAGAGGCGCACGGGATCAACGAAGGGACCGAGGGGGCTGTCCGCCGACATGACGTGGAGATACTCGAAGGTCCCCGGCTCGTCGCAGGAGAAGTAGAGCCAGTATTTCCCGGCGGTTTTGACGATGCAGGGAGCCCAGTAAGCGTTTCCGTTCTCAATGGACGCTACCACGCCCTCGTAATGCCAGGTGCCGAAGACGTCGTCCGCGGAATACGCCTCCACGCCGGGGCCGGCCGTCACGTAGAGATAGTACCGTCCGCCGTCCTCGAAGATAAAGGGATCGGGCTGGGAGCGGTGCGGCGCGTCGAATGTCAGTTTCATAGGAAAAACCTCCCGGTTGGGTGAATGATTGAATTCATTCTACCATACGGGAGGCTTTTTTGCAAGAGGGTTATTCCTCTTCCCAGAAGAGCTCGTCCAGTGTCTTGTCAAGCGCCCTGCAGATGGCGATGCACAGGCGGATGGTGGGGTTGTAGTCCCCCTTTTCGATGGCGTTGACGGTCTGCCGGGAGACGCCCACGATCTGCGCCAGAGCCTCCTGGGAGAGATCCTTCGCCGCCCGGGCCGCCTTCAGCTTCAGGTTCTTCATTCGCTGTCACCGTCCGATCCGCGGCTCCGTCTCCTGTGGATCAGGTCGACCAGCCCGATGATGAGGAACGCCGCGCCGAGGAACAGCCGCATGCTGTCCAGAGTGAGCGCTCCGTCCCGCACCGCCTCGCCGCCCAGCACCTTCATGATCCCGATGAAGAGCCACAGCACGCCCAGCAGAGGCCACAGCCACCGGCTCCGGGGATTCTCGTCCAGCGCGGTGTAGGCGTCCTTCGCGGCGGCCACGGATCCGAACACCGCCACTCCCGCGAAGATCCCGAGGATCGGTCCCGTGAACTCGTCGGCGAACCGGATCCCCGCCGCCAGAAGAAGCGAATACGCCGCCTCGTAGATCATCATGGAGAAGAAGCCCCATTTGTAAGCAACACCCCGGGCCGCCACCTGCCGCTCGTCGAACTTGTTCTTCGTCTGCCCGGTCAGCTTCTGAACCAGAAGGATCACCAGCACAACGCCGATCCCGCAGAACGCGCCGATCACCCAGGCCAGGCTCGCATACTCTCTCTCACTCGTCATTTTTCATCCGTCCTTTCCGGGGAGTACGATCCGGAGCCTTCCTCCGTGATCCTCACCCGACGGACGCAGTATACCACAGGCCGGACATTTTGTCAAGTATTTACGACTATTTTTCTCAAATATTTTTCACTTTGTCGGGGTTCCGCCGTTATCCGTCCCCGGCTCCTCCCTCCGGAACACCGGATCCCGGCCGGGGAAGGACAGGGCGTATTCCACCACGGAGCCGTCCGCGGGATTCGTCAGCGCGTACCCGTTGCGGCAGGTGAACAGCAGAAGGTCTCCCCACTCCGCCGACGTCAGAGGGGTGTGCTCCCCCAGGATCCGCCGGGCCGCCTCCTCCGCGCGGTGCATCCGTTCCTCCTGGCGCGCCTCCGCCCGGCTCTCCCTGCGGACCGGAAGAACGTCCATTGCCCGGCAGGAAATCCCTCCCTCCGCCAGAAGCGCGGCGCAGAGCAGACAGACGGCGGCATTTCTCAGCCTTGCCATAAAAAATCACCCTCTCCGAAGCATTTTCGCGCCGATAGGATTTGACAAAGGGGCGGCGTTTATGTTATAATGCAGGGTGAAGTTTTATGGAAACAGGGAGGCGGAGCATGGCGGACAGAGCGGTTTTTCCGGAGCTCATCGGAAACGAACGGCTGAAGGCGCTGTTCGCAGACGGGCTTCGCCGCGGAAGGGGAGCCCACGCCTACGTGCTGGAGGGTCCTCCCGGCTCGGGCCGACATACCGCCGCCCGTCTGATCGCCGCCGCCGCCCTCTGTGAAAACCGGGACGATCCCGCCTCTCCCCTGCCCTGCGGACGCTGTCTTTCCTGCCGGAAGATCCTGTCGGGCCGCTCGGTGGACGTGCTGACCGTGTCCCGGGGAGACCGCGCCACCCTCGGCGTGGAGCCGGTCCGGGCGGTGAGGGACTCCCTCTGGGTCACGCCCAACGACGGGGAAAAGAAGTTCTACTTCATCGAGGACGCCCATCTCATGACGCCCCAGGCCCAGAACGCCCTGCTTCTGTCCCTGGAGGAGCCGCCGGACTACGTCATGTTCCTTCTGCTGTGCGAGGACGCCTCCCTGCTTCTGGAGACGGTCCGGAGCCGCGCCCCCGTCCTGACCATGGAGCGGTTCACCCCGGCCTTCACCGAGGAGTGGCTGAACGCCCGGGTGAAGAACGCCGACCGGAGCCGCGTGGTCCGTGCCGCCCATCTGGCCGGAGGCTCCCTGGGACTGGCGCTGAAGCTCTGCCAGGGAGGAGACGCGGGACTCGGGCGGTACGATCAGGCCGGGGAACTGGCGCGTCTTCTGCTGACCGGACGGCGGTCCGACGCGGCGGTCTTCGTCTCGTCCCTGCCGACAAAGGACCGGGCGGCGCTGAGACAGATCCTGACCCTCGCCCGGTGCGCCCTGCGGGACGTCATCGCGGCAAGACGCGGCGGCGACCTGCTCTTCTACAGCCCGGAGGAGGGCGTTCCACCGGCGGCCGGAAAGATCTCGGTGCGGCGCGTGACGGAGCTGATCCGTCTGCTGGTCCGGGCCGAGGACGACGTCGCCGCCAATCTCTCCGCCTCCACGGTACTGATGACCCTGGCCGCCGAGAGCGCGGGAATCTGACGGAGCCGCCCTGTACTTTACAATATACGCGAACCATACACATACAGGAGATACCATGGAACAAGAACTCAATCTGCCCGCCTCCCCCGCCGCGGTATCCGAAACCGGCGCCGTGGAGGAGCTGAACGCCCCCGGGGACGAGATCGTCGAAATCGTCGGCGTGCGGTTCCGGGAGGGCGGCAAGGTCTATTATTTCGCCCCCGGAAACGCCCGCGTGACCCCCGGCGATCCCGTCATCGTAGAGACGGCCCGGGGCGTGGAATTCGGCTTCGCGGCCTCCGGGAACGAAAGCGTCCCCGCCTCGAAGATCACGCCTCCCCTGCGCCCGCTGATCCGGGTGGCGTCGAAGAAGGACGTGGAGCGCTGGGAGGCCAACCGTTCCCTTGAGGGCGAGGCCTTCGAGATCTGCCGGAAGAAAATCGAGAACCACCGCCTGCCCATGAAGCTCATCCGGGCGGAATACACCTTCGACAACTCCAAGCTGCTGTTCTACTTCTCCGCCGACGTCCGCGTGGACTTCCGGGAGCTGGTGAAGGACCTGGCCTCCGTGTTCCACACCCGCATCGAGCTGAGACAGATCGGCATCCGGGACGAGGCGAAGATGCTGGGCGGTCTGGGCGTCTGCGGTCGACCCTTCTGCTGCGCCACCTTCCTCTCCGATTTCGCCCAGGTTTCCATCAAGATGGCGAAGGAGCAGAACCTGTCCCTCAATTCCCAGAAGATCAGCGGCGCCTGCGGACGGCTCATGTGCTGCCTGCGGTACGAGCACGAGACCTACGAGTCCGAGATCAGCCGCACCCCGCCGGTGGACTCCCTGGTGAAGACCCCCGACGGCACCGGCCAGGTCACGGAGATCAGCCCTCTCACCGGCTTTATCAAGGTGCGTCTGGCGGACGGCATCAAGCCCTACCACCGGGACGACGTGACGGTGCTGAAGCTGAAGGCGGAGAAGAAGGCCCCCCGGAACGATTGAACAACCGCGCATATGTAAACATTTTT
>CACYWX010000035.1 GCA_902778205.1 uncultured Ruminococcus sp.
AGGGAGACGGGATTTTCCGGCGGAATGGCACACCAGAGCCGGAGCCTCGTGTCGTTGAGGCACTCCTCCGCCGCCCCGGGATCCCCGGTCAGATCCAGCGCGATCTTATAGCACAGCGCGCCGAGGGTGCGGTCAAATTCCGCGATCGCCCGTTCGTCCCGCGCGAAAAACAGGGCAACGATGTCCCGCTCGGTCATGGGTGAAGGCCTCCTTTCGTTTTGGTTCCCGTTCTTTATTCCCCGTCCGCACGGACAGTGATTTTCCAGATCTCGCCTGTTTTGATATTGATTCGGAGAAGAGAACAGCCATTATGCCCGTTCCCTGGGGAACTGTATCGACTCGCGCCGTCCCGGAACACGCCGTCGCCGTCCGGGTCCTCCCACCAGGTGTAATAGCAGTAGAGGTAACGTCCGTCGGAGATTGTTTCGAGGGGGCGGCAGGCCGCGAACTCGTCTTCGAAGCGGTACACAAGCCGGTCGTCGGAGCCGTCTGGGCGGCAGAAGCGGAATTCCTCACCGTACAGGATGACCTCGCCGCTCTCATAGCCCGGAATCTCCGCCTTTCCGAGCACGGTATTTGCGCCGGAGAAATAGCAGAACCCGCCCTCCGCCGGAAAGAGCTTGCCCCAGCCGGAGGCGAGAGTGAGGGGGAACGAAACCTCCTGCTGCCCGGCGTCAAGCGGAATTACCCGGACGGCTCCGTCTCCGTCTTCGTACAAGGGATAATAGAATCTGTCCCCGTCCGTCAATGGGAGAACGGTGAAGGTGTACGGCGGCATATCCGTCCGCTCTGTGCGGCGCGTGCCGGCAGGGTCATCGGCAGTGCCGTCGAAGGAGAAGAGCGTCTCGCCGTCCGCCATGTATATACGGTCTTCCCGCACAAGCAGGAACAGACCCTGCTGCCCCTCGAAGATCATGTCCTTTTCTCCGCTCAGAAGATCCATCCGCACGACGCCGCCGGTCCACTCGCCGTCTTCGCCGCGGTCCGATGAGACATAGAAACGGTAATTGCCGACATAGGCTTCCGGAATGAAGGTCATGCCGCTGTCGTATTCCTCAAGGACGGTGCTTTCGCCGGTGAGCGGGTCGTATCGCTCGAGGTCATAGACGCGGACATGCTCCACCCCGGTAAGGGTTTTCACCGGGTATGAATAGCGGCGGAAAGCGAGAAACTGCGTGCGGCCTTCCAGTTCGACGGGCATGAAGCATACCGTGCCGTAGAACGGACAGTCCCTACTGTCGTGCGCGCAGAGCGGGTCGGGGCAAACGGTCGTGATGTTTCCGCTTTCGAGGTTGAGGAGCGTGGGGACCGCCTGTCCGCGGGTGCCGCCCCGGAAATAGAGGCATCCGTCCGCGATATAGAGATCCGAGCCGAGATGCCGGATGCCGCTGTCGAAGCACGGAACGGACGGAGGCTCATAGGTCCAACCGTCCGTCGCCGGTGCGGAATCGGACGTCTCGCCCCCCGCGGAATCGGGATACACGGGCGGCCGTTTCCCGCACGCCGGGAGCAGGAGGACAAGGGAGAGAAGAGCGGCGAGGCATGTGTTCAATAGATTTGTTTTCATCTGACAGCGCTTTCCTCATATGGTTTATTGCTTCTATTATACCGCTATATTTTATTTTTGTAAATAAAAAGCGGCTGAGAAGAAACGGATTGGCGGGAAAAAGGCGCCGAGCGGCTTTTCCAGCGGCCGTCCCTTTGCGACTCCGTTTTCGGGCTTTCACTGTATATGACCGGATTCCAACGGAATCACTGCAGAATTTGTAACAGCCTTTCAAGGCTCCCTCAAATCCCCCGCGGATAAGACCGCCTCGGCGATCCCGTCCTCCCGGAGATTCAGCTTCCGGATCTCAGTGTCCCGTTGGCCGTCGGATTCCACGAATGCCGCGTAATCCTCGAGCAGGGACCAGACAACAAGATTTTCTCCCTCTCCGCAGATCGCCAGCGGATGGATGCTCCGCCCGTCCTCTGATACCCATTCCTTTATGGATCCGTCCCGGAGATCGATGCGCCGGAGCATTCCCGTCCCGTTCTTCACCCATTCCATCGGGACGGTCTCGGCTCCGTTCCAGCTGTCCCGCACACCGTAGCTTTCCGCAGCGTAAGGCTCGTACCACAGCGCACCGTCCGCGAACCGGTACGACCAGAACGTCACGTCGTCCGCCACGGTCTCCCATTCTCCGGAATCGCAAAGGCGCAGAACGGAGAGGGGATAGAAGATCCTTCCGTTCACGTCCGTATAGGCTCCGTCCGTTTCTTCCGGGCGCTCCGGGGCGGCTGTCACATAGGTTCCCTCTTCGTAGAAGAGCACCGGCCCGAACGTCATGTTCTCCTGTCTCACTTCCCGCCATTCTCCCGCGACCTTCCCGTTCTCAAGGTCGGCGGCACGGAGCAGTCCGGTACTTCTTTCCTCGACATACAGCGTATGCCCGTCGGTGTAGAACGCCTCGTCGATGGAAAAGCGTTCGTCCGTGACGGCTTCGGAGGCCCCGCCCGAACACTTCACCCGCCGGATCGCCGCAACTTGATCGGACAGGCTCTGCACTTCGGCGGCGGGATCATAGTCCTCGTTGTAGTATGCCGCCATGAACCAGACATACCCGTCCGCGACGGCGATCTCCTTGAACTCCGCTCCGGTGGACGGCACATCGCAGAGCTTTTTCACCCTTCCCGTATCGGGGCGGACCGCATACACCGCGCGTTTTCGCTCAGCCTGTCCGGTTTTCGGATCGATCTCAAAAACCGACGCGCTGACATAGATCGATTCTCCGTCCGTCGCAAGCCCCGTGAATGTGTAATTCTGGCTCAGAAGATAATCGGGGCAGGACGCCGTTTTATGCTCGCACAGGGGATCCCGGCAGAGCCCCCGCCTGACGCTTTCAGCCTCCGCGTCGTAGACATGGAATCCGTAGTACAGAGAATAAACCCGGTCCCCGATGGAACAGGCCGTCATGTCTCCGCCGATGGGGGAGGATGAATAAGGGACGACCGGATCAACCGTCTTTATGCTCCCGCGGCAGGCAGAAAGCAAAACCAGCATGACAAGGAACAGCGCGAACCAGTTGCGTATCATGATCTTTGTCCTTTCGTTTTGACCTTTCACTCTATAAGACCGGTTTATTTACGGATAATTTCAGGTTTCATGAAAATTAGTTGAGATTCTGCAGTTTTTTTCAGCCGCTGTGGCGGACAAGGTCAGCGGGGACTGGAGGGGCGGGGTGAGGATGGGCGAAAAAGCAGAGCGGCACAGAAACTGTACCACTCAGACAAAGAAGCTATTTCGTTTCACTTGTGCTCCGCCAGCCATATCGTCACGCGGGACTGGATTTTCCCGGCACAGCTTTCTGCGCTTCCGATACCCCCGAGGAACGCCGATATCTCTTCTCGGATGATTTCCCGGACGTCTTCGGACACGCCGCCGAGAAGCGGCGTCCCGATGTTCTCATCAAGGAGGTTCCGGATGTGCGCGATGTCACTTTCATTCGGCAGGACAATGATACCGGGTTCCGTAAGATCAGCTTCCGTCAGGGGATGGTCGGGATCACGGCGGGAGGAATTCAGATTGCCGCTGAAATAGTTGACATACTGAAGGTTCAGTTCCTCTGCCATGATCTCATCGTACTTGTTTTTCAGGGGCGGAATCATGAAAAACGCATTCTCTTCCGTCAGGAGCGTCCGGATCAGATCCCAGCCGAGATCCTTGTCCCTGCAGGAATCCATCATGACGAGTATCCCTCCGGGTGTCGCATCCGTCCCGTTTCCGTTCTCCGAAGCGCATCCCATGAGCCGCCAGTCCTTCGTGCCGAATTGGGTTTCAAAGAAGGCAAAACTCCCATGGTAGGTGAAAACACCGCGCTGACAAGCGACCTTTCCGTTGTAAAGATAGGTGTACTTCTGGCTTTCCCCTTCCGATGCGATACGGGACACCTGTTTCAATTCCGCAGCGTCTTTTGGCAGATTCTTGTAAAACCTAAGCCAGCGCAGGAAGGCGGGGCTCTCGAAATCCGCTCGGCCGTCCGTTATGAAAGCGGAATACCCGTTCGCTCCGAGCAGCCATTCCTCGGCGTTCTGCTGCGTGAGCTTGTTGAAGAATTCCACCTCTTCGGGCAAAGATTCCGCAAAATCGAGCAGTTCGTCGATTGTCCAGCCGTCTTTTTCCGTTTTTCCTGAAGCGAACGCATCCAGCATGGCCTGCGTCGTCAGAGGGCTGTTCAGCGCGTTGATCCCCGCAGGCAGTCCCCAGATCCCGCCCTTACCGTCGGAAAACATCCGCAGGACCGCACCGAAAACATTTTCGGGATTCACCGTATCATCTGCTTCCATATACGGTGTAAGATCGGCGTGCAAGCCGCTCGATACAATGATCGTGGCCAGATCCGTGCTTTCACCGCCGCACAGGATCAGATCCGGGCGGTAGATACCGGTTGTGATTTCCGTTGCCAGTCTACGCATCCCGCCGTTCGGGTTCTCGCCGGAATTATACTGCGTATAGTCTTTCAGAATGATCCGCACGTCGGGGTGGGTCTTGTTGTAGGTCACGATCAGCGTTTCCCAGTCGTTGATGCTGCGCTCGCTTGCAAATGAAACGGTCTGCGCGATCTCGAGGACTTTGAGGGAGGAGAGAGACACATCCGTGGACGAGCGGTAGAGTTTCAGCACATTCCGGGGCCACCCGTTTTCCGTAACGGATTCCCCGAACAGGTAGATATCCTCTCCGATGGCTTGCCATAAGGCGCATTGCGAAGGGTCCATACTGGAATTCCGGTAATTCATTCGTTCCTCGATCTCCGCCTCTCCGGTTTCCCCGAGAGTGACGGCATAGACACCCGACACGGACGAATAGAGAAAATCGACGCCCGGGCAGAAAACAACCCGGTACGCTTCCTCCGGCAGAGGGATGAGGTTTGTCTCTCCCGTGTCCTTCCGGCAGAACAGGACGCCGTCTTTCCGGGGGATCGCCATGCCGCCGGAGGGATCCGGCTCCGGTCTGCGGGCCGCAGAAACATCAAAGGAAGCGACAAAGGCAAGCTCCCGGGACAGAACTACGATTTCCCGGTTCGCGCAGAGCCAGAAACAGCCGTCCGCATCGACCGCGAGGGAATAGAGCCAGAAATCCGGGTCCGAAGCGGCAGAAGGGAAAAGGCTGTTCACTTCTCCGAGTTCTTCAAAGGTCCCTGTCTTTTGCGAAAACCGGTTCAGATAAAATCTCCCGCCCTCCTTCTCTTTGGTGAGGTACCAGAAATCCCCGCCGTGAAATACGCCGTCCGTCAGGGACCGATCATCCGGGATGGGGAGCGAAACCGAATCCGTTACCCCGCGTTCAGGATCCAAAACTGCCAGAACGGGACCGTCCGGTCCGGTTAAAACACAGGTGATCCGCCCGGCTTCGGAGTCGATCTCCGGGGACATGCAGGTATAGGAGGTCGGGTATTTTGTCTCGTATCCTTCCGGCAGAGCAAGGTCCTCTCCGACCCAGATCCCGGTCAGCACATCCGGGAGCTCATTCGGATCTTCTGCAGGATCAGAGTTTCCGTTTTTACGACACGATTGTACGGAAACGAACAGCAGAAGGCCTAATAGGAAAATGAAAACTCTTTTTTTCATGCCCATCCTCCAATCATTTGCCGAAAACGATCTCTTCCGTTTCGCCCGTTGACAGATCGACGCGCTTCATCGGCATGTCATCCGCCAGATTGAAACTTCCTCCGCTCAGACCGATCTTGCTGTAAAACAATTGCCCGTCCAGAACCGTCCAACGAGCAAGCGAAGTGCAGAGAGGTTCTTTTTCTGCGTTCTCAAACAACAATTCCGGCTCCCCGTCCGGGGAATCCCGGTTCACGTGCCATATTTTCCCTCCGCTGTGATCGACCGCCTTGCCGCCGAAGGTTATGGGATCGTACGGGGAATACAGGATCTCGTCCTCTGACAGCTGGAAGCAGAACACTTCGCCCGGAAGCGGCACTTTGCGGAAGGCTTCGCCCTCGTACACATATACGGATCCCTTTTGTTCGTTCCTGTCGTTCACGGCGATCCAGAAGGAATCGTCCTCCGTATCGAAGTACCACGATTCGAACAGCCCTCCGACCGTCTCCTCCGCGAGACGCTCCTCCTTGGCAAGATCGGTCACAAACAGCGTTCCGCTTTCGCATCCATACAGAAGACCGCCGCGGACGAGGCAGGGTACCGCGCTGTCGGAGAGAGGAATTTCGGACACGGTCTCTTCCGTCCCGATATCGATGCCGATCAGAGCCTTCGTCGTTTTGCCGCCGATCCTCGCACCGTTGTCCGTGAACCAGAGGATCCCGCCGTCCGTACAGACAAATCCAGGCTCGCCGAGAGAGGTCGAATAAACCAGATGTGCGGAATTGTCGTTCAGATCGATCCGCTCGATCCGACAGGGACCGAATCCTTCGGTTTTTACCTGCCAGAGCGTGTTTTCGTCCGTCAGAAAGAAATCTGTGCTCGCGTTCACCGTGATACAGGGACAGCCGGACGACGGGCTGTGGGAACAGAGCGGATCCCGGCAGACCGGTCCGTGCTCCTTTGTTTCGGGATCACACCATGTGGGCATGCCGATGGTTTTTCCGTCTGTCTTCTGTTTGGTTTCAAAATAGAAACGTCCATCAAGAAGGTTATAGGTCGAGGACAGAATACGGCAGGGATCTTGCGGGATACTTTCCTGAATCTCGGAGAAATCCGGATCTTCTTCCTTTATTTCTGTATCTTCCACAGTTATCGTGTTCGGATTCGTTTCCTGATCTGAAGGGTCGGAATGCTGTTGAGGTTCATCAACGGATGACGAAGACATGGTTTCCTGAATGTGCTCTGTTTCCTGCGGCGCGGTGACGGATTCCCGACAGGAGGAGACACACAGGCACACCACTAAAAGAAATAGAGCTTTTTTCCAATACAGCATGTTTTTCCTCCTCTTGTTTCTTTACGGATCATACGCAGAGCCGAATGCTGACAACTCCGGGAATATGTGATACCCGGAAAAGGAAACTGCATAGAGCGGAGTGCCCGCCGCGAGATTGGTTACCATACCCTCCGGTACGTTCTTCGGCATCGGCTGACCTGCCGTTTGTTCGAGATAATCAAGAAGCCGCGTACCGTCTTCCGGAATGAAATCGATCACCTGACCAGGAGATTTCAGGTCCTTGTCCGTCAGAGGATGTTCTTCGTTTTTCAGACTGGCTCCGTGTCCTCTGTCGGAGGCGTAGTAGTAAAAGTAGTCATACCGCGAAGAAGCGGCAAGATCGGCTTTCAGTTGTGAGAGCAGGATCCCAAACCCATGCCGCGAATGGGCATACCCGTCCTTTTCCGTCACCACGGACCGGATGAGCTCCCACGCCCTGTCCGCCTTTTCCTCTTCTTCTGCCCAGCTCATGACAGCGAAGACCATATTGCTTTCGAGAATGCTTCCCGAAACGCCGCTTTCCGTCGGATACCCTACGAAGTCCCATTCCCGTGTGCCGAAGAAAAAGGTCGGAGCAAGGATATCGGAGAGGATACTCAGACGCACGGAGGTAAGTACAATCTGACCGTTTCGATAATATTCAACCCGTTCTTTTCCCTCCGCCCGTTCGAACTCCGAGGATGCGGAAAGTTCCTCCTCATCAGCGGGCAGGGACATCATGAAGTTGGCCCAACGCATATAGAGCGGATTATCGAAGGTACAGATTCCCGCTTCCCGCGAGAAGAAAATCCCGTATCCCTCCTGCCCGAGCAGTATGTCAGCAGCGTTTGCCCTTGTCAGATTCCCCATCAGGATCTTGCCCGGAGCAAGCGTTCCGACATAATCAAGAAAATCGCTGAGCGACCATCCGTTTTTAGATTCTTCCGCCGTATCCGTCATTGCGGCCATAGTGCGTACGGAGAAATCGTCCGGGATCGCCCAGATTCCGCCGTCCTCCGTTGAGAAGGCCCTCTTCACGCATCCGAGCAGATCGTCCGAGGAAAACGTTTCGTCCGCTTCGAGAAACGGCATCAGATCGAGCGTCATCCCGTGCTCGTGGAAATAATCGAGATCCTCGCCGCCCGTTTTCCCGACGACCAGATCCGGGCGGTATGCTCCCGTGAGAATATCGTCGAGCAGTCGTGCGTCCGCATCTCCTCCGTAGACGGTGTGATAGTCCTTCAGGGCGATCCGCGTGTCAGGGCTGCTCCCGTTGAAGCGCACAACGGCGGAGGCAAGATAATCCGGGATCTGAACCGTTGAAGCCATTTCGATCACTCGGAGCTCGGAGAGGCCGAGGTCTTCCGCCGGGACCCACAGGGAGAGCATACCGTCCGCTGCCCATGATTCCGAACAGAGAAGCAGACGGTCCTTATCCGGCGCGGCGCAGAGAACAGCGTCCCGTCCATCGAGGGAGGAATTTTGCCAGTCCAGCAGAAGCAGGGATGACCCGTCTTCCTGCAGGATCTGTACCCCTGCGTCGTCGCGCCAGACCAGTTCTCCTTTTTCCGTAAAGCAGAATTGGCGGGCCCCGTATCCCCACGGATCGGCGGGTATAGGAAAGGATTCCATAAACTTCATCAAATCCCGGTCGAGTGAATTGACGGTGAAGATCCCTTTGCAAAGCTTTACTGCGCAGACCGCACCGTTTTCATCAACGGTCAATTCCTGAATATAGGAGGCGTCCGTTTTGCCGAGAAATTTGAGACCGGGAGTGAAAACGCCGATCTCATCTTCTGACAGAAGGACGGGATATCCGTCTCCGTTTACGGCAAGATCCTTGAAATACACGCTTCCGGACCAGCCAGGCAGAAACAGACCGTCAAGCTCGTCGGATGTTCCCATCGTTCCGGTTTCATAATCCATAGCATGCAGCCGGTGTCGGACGATGCCGGTTTCTGCATCGCAGGCTTCCGTTATCCAATATACCGCTTTATCTCCGACCGCTGCTTTGGCCGGAACTGCGTCCTGCGGCAGGGCAAGCACCCGTTCCCATTCGATCCGTCCGTCGAAGGTCAACTTCGCGCATACGGTTTCCATGCTGTTCTTCTTTCTGAGAACACCGATAACAGTTCCCGAGGATTCGTCAAATCGGGCTGCGCCGTTTACTACTGCGTATCCGGCGGGGAGCCAGCTTTCCGCGGCACGGTATCGGCAGCCGAGCTTCTCCGTCGCTCCCATGTTTTCCGGCAGATCACCCGCTGTGACGATACCGGAGAGGATTTCGCGGACTTTTCCCGTATCATCCGATTTGCTTCCCGAGCATCCAGCGGTAGCCGGAAGAAGGAGGGAAAGCAGGAGCAGCCATATCATCGCTTTCTTCATTTCAACCCCTCCGCGACTGCAACGAGGAAGGATGCGTCGACCCCGAAGCCCATCAGAATGAAATAGTATTCGTCCGTCCATGTAAGCGAGAGCGTCCCGTCCTCCCGGACAACGAGAAGCGCATCCGTATTCCCGCGGATCTTCAGTTTTTCCACTTTGACCTCATCCTCCCGTTCAAACCACGTCTCGCTCGAAGCATTGGCAACGCTTTGAAGCACAAAGACGAAGCGATTCCCGCCATCCGTCAGATCGTAGCTTGCCGCCGACGCGCTGACGGATTCCCCTTCAAGCGTCCAGCCGCCTGGGATCGGATCGGGATGTTTCACCCTCTCGAGCGTCGCGGGCAAGGGGGATTCCGTGGTAAAGATTAGACGGATTGTTGTATCGTACCATTTGACGATGGCATTCCAAAACGCCGCTCGAACCGGCTGAACTGTCATCGCCAGAATGAATAGAACCGCCATCGCTGACGCCAGCGCAACTACAGACTTCCGAAGGAACATTATTGCAGGTGTCTGCCGATCCTTTCGGACATCCCGGCGGATCGCGGCACGGATTTTCCTGTCAGCGGCGCGAGAGACCCGGGCATTGGTGGGGGCGGAGTTCGTCAGCCATTCGCCGTCTTCGCGCATACACTCCCCGAGAACCGCCCGCAGCGCGGATTCAAACGAACTGTCAGAGATTGTCGTCATCAATCCGTTCCTCCAATTTTTGTTTCAGTTCCCGGAGAGCCCGGAAAAGGAGCGTCCCCACCGTGTTGGCGTTCATGTGGTACAACGTGGCGATTTCCGTGTTTTTCATCCCTGCCGCGTATTTATAAATCAGCATTTCCCGCACCGGAGATCCCATCCGGTCGATTGCCTCTTTCAGGATCGCGCGGTTTTCCTTTTTCATCAAAATCTCAAGCGCATCCTCGTCCGACCGGAGTGCCGCGGGTAAAGGTTCGCCGCTTTCCTCGTTTTCCTGGAGCAGATATTCAACGGATGCGGTCTGATTACGATTTTCACGTGCCGCGTAGCTGTAGCACACATTCCGGGTCATGACGGCGAGGAGGTTCCGCTGATAATCCGGGGACATCCCAACGAATTTGTCCTTGTACCGGATCACCCGGAGAAAGACTTCCTGCACCAGATCGTCGAGCGCAGCGAATTTGCCGTTCCCGCCGAGCGTGCGGACAATCACTCCGGCAACCGTATCCCTGTACGTCTTATACAACTGTTCCACGGTACCGCGCTCATCCTCTTCCAGCTCTTCCATGGAGCAGAAGAACAGAATCATCGAAATCCCCTCCTTTCATCCGGCTTTATCCGGGAAGGACCGTGGTCCCCCGAACAATGAACCTGAAAATACTCTCTGTCTATCATTACATTCAAAATGGAATTCCATTTCAGGATTTTGAAAACTTTTTCAGAAATTTTTCTTCTCCAAGAACTCGAGCTGACCATATAAGGTGAAATCATCCTCTTGACGGCGTAAATCAGACAGTGTTTCCATAGTGGATGAAAACCGATAAAGTGCCGAAATCGATCCGCATGAGAAGCGTTAAATTCATCATATAAGCAAAGAATAGCTCTGATGCGGAGAGGGCAGGTGACAGCCGACCGCCAGCGCAAGGACAACCATCCTTTTTAATAACAGCTCCATAGATTATGTTTCGTCCTATTTCGACAAGGTATTCTTTATTGACATTGAAAGAGATTTGTGGTATAATAATAGATATGAGGATAGACCCTCCAAAAAGCTTCACAAAACTAAGAATTTAGGAAGGATTGAGCGCGGTGATATTTCAAGAAGACTTATTGTGACGAGGCTTTGCGGCAGACTAAAGAGTATAGGGACTTGCTAGATGTTTGGCATGACTTAGAAAAAATCCAAAGTTTGATCGATGAGATTAATTTTACAGATAAATCTCGATTTGGAACTGTTGGCGATAGCATATTCCAGAGAGCCAAAGCTTTGGATTCTCAAATGCGTCAGAAATACCCAATGATCGAAACCATGTTGAATGCAGCTAATCGAAGGATTGGTTATAGAACAACGATGAGACCGACTCCTCAAATGCAAGTTTGTGATCAGGTTGTTTCAGATTTAGTGCAGGATTGGTATGGCATATTGTGTGATACTGCAATTAAGAAAAAGATTATAACTAAATTCGATGAGTTTATAGAACGCGTCGATTAAGCGGCTGTACGTGATACTGAGTTTAATATGCTGGTTTTCACCCTGGTTTGAGCGAGGCACACATTGAATATAACTGAAGGAGATATAAAAATGAGTTTTGTCTATGCAGAGAAATACAGCGAAGCTGGATTTGACAGTGAGCTCTTCCATGTATTGTGTGACACAAAAACCATTTTGACTGACTATGCAGGAGCCAATTTATCCGCTGTAGGATGTGATATGCTCTCGAAATACGGTATTGTCAAGAGCACGATATGTTGCCCTGAATTATGTATCTCGTTTGCGGGAAGTAATATCAGTTATGCAGCTAAGCTATTCAAACAATTGGAGAACATGAGATCTTTTGAATTGGAGGAGGTGCCTAATCTTGCGCTGAGTATCCACAGAGAAGCCCCTTCTCAGAATGACATTGAATTCATTATTTCCACTTATCAAAACGATACAGTACATATTGACTGCATAAAGGAAAGAACAATCTATAAGGATGTACCAAATGCTCATATCGGTTCCGAAAATGCGTTTCGTAGGTTCCAAGAGCTACGAATTCGACAAGATAACGCTAATCAAGTAGATGAACCTGCATATAAACACACAACGCGTGCTTTTCAAACTGTAGTTGATGGTGGCGCTGACGATACTGTGGGAGGAATTACCGTAAGCGTTATCTTCGATTATCAGGACAGAAGTTTCATTTATGGATGGGAAAGAGCTTTTTATACCTCAAAACCTCAGATTGTTCAACCAGGAGAAGCCATTTCTTTTCATTTATCTGCGAGTGATGGCGGGTATTCTCACGAGATTGTGCCTATAGATCTACAAAATGTTCTATGTGTTTTGGATCAAATGAATCCTCGTATTCTCTACAGTCGGAATTTCCGTTTGGATTCATCTGACTTAGAGAACCCACATCTTTCCGGCTTAATGATGCCAATGTTGGTTAAGGTTAACGAAAAGGGCGAATATGTACGCTGTAGGTAGACAAAATGTTCACCGCATAAACAAAGAAAGCCCCAGCTCAGAGAGTAGGGAACCGCCAACCGCCGGAGCAGGAAACACCCCACGTCGTAAACCGTTCCACCGTGAGAGAAACACCGTCCCCCGCCATAACCTCCCGTCATACTCCCGCCTCGTTCCCCCGGAATTCCACCCCAAATCCCCGCCCAACTTCCCACCCGGAGGTCTCCGCCCCCATCCGGCCCTTTCCGCTCCTTTCCGCATATGGGTCAGGGTATGGGTCAGCCCACACCCCGGAGGTGACGCGCCGCTGCGGACAGCCCGTTTTTCGTCAATAACAAACAAAAATCAGCCCGATCTTGAACGATCAGAGCTGATTTTTTGTTGGATTTTACCAACTACTCTTGCGGGGAAGGGATTTGAACCACATGACCTCCGGGTTATGAGATGCCATTTGTCGAATTTGTATCAAAAAATGAGGAAATTTCGAGGATTTCAGGAGGTTTTCCGAGTAAGTAAGGGGAGGTTCAGCCGGGGGAGTAGAGCGGTAGTAGCTCCGCATGGGTCAAAACATGAGTCAGGAATGGGTCAGAAAATGGGTCAGCCAAAAACAGGATTTCGAAGACGGTGCAGACGATCCGGAGTCTGAAAACCGTGGTGTAAAGTGCACAAAGGGCGTTTTCCGGCGAGGTCCGGTATCGGTCGGGAAATGGGTCAGGAGCATTTTACGCACAGATTATGAGTGATTTCTGCGGATTGTTAGTAATGACGGACAGGGAGGGGAAGAGTACGGGATATAAACATTCTCTTTTGCTTTGGCCGGAGAAATCCCTGTCAGAATCTGCGCAGCTAAACAAGGACAAGGGATTTTTGCCGGCAGGTGATTCGATGTGGGAAGGGAAGTACGGAGGATTGATCTATCTCTTGATGAGAATAAAAACTAATAAATAGCTATAATTTCAGATCTCCAATGCCTCATCCCCAATGCCTCATTATGAAAAGATAAGGCTGCTACCTTCTATTAGCCCCAACATGAACATGATGGAGAACAGCATCCCCGCCGGACTTTGCCACAGGCTAAAGCCTGCGCTTGGCACCCTCCGGTGGTGAAAAGTTCATGGCTAGTCGTTTGTTTTACCGGAGACAGGACATTGGACGGTGTCGCTTGATATTCTTGTCTTGACTTGGAGAGAAAAGGTCTATTTCAGCAGCTTGCCGTAATCGCGTGCGGCATAGATCACCCGAGCGACAGTGACGGTTTTCTTCTCCTCTTCAACCCAGAAAAACATCAGATAGTTTTTGACAGATACCTTGCGATACTCATGCTTCAACGGTCGGATCGGGATATAAGCTTCATGAGCATAGGGAAACGCAGACAGAGAATCAGCTGTCTTCACGAAATCTTGTGCAAGATTCTCCGCCGCAATGGGGTTGGACAACTCCTGGCTGATATACCGTACAATGTCCACCATATCCGCCTGTGCGGAAGGGAGAAACTCTACCTGATACTGTTCAGCCATGGATCGCGTCCTTCATGGCTTTCAAGACATCTTTGGCAGAAAACCGCTTGTCGGTCAGTTCCGCCTCTCGTTCCGCCTCTTTCAGTTTGAAATAGACTTCGCTTTCAAACTGCAGCTTTTCAAAGGCTTCCATACTCATGACGACCATATCGCCGTAACCGTTCTTGGTGAGGAACACCGGCTGCGCGGTTTCATGGACGGTCTTGGATATGTCGGCGAAATTGTTCCGAAGATCGGACACA
>CACYWX010000036.1 GCA_902778205.1 uncultured Ruminococcus sp.
AGCCCTGCTCAACAAGTTGAGCGGCAAGAACTTTTATCATTTTCACTGGTGCAGCTCTCCTTTCAACATGCAGCACGGGGTAACGTGCAGCGCATTTTTGCAGCTTCTTTTTCACACTTCTTTTCAGATTGTCTTTTTAGACTGAGAATAGTATAAGAAAAAGTTCCCCGGACCCTTCCAGACTGAAAGGATCCGGGGAATTTCGGTTCATATGCCTCAGTATATCTGACAGCCCTTCCGTCCCGCTTCCTTCACGCGGTACAGAGCGGTGTCCGCGTCCGTGAAGATGTCGCCCTGCGGGTTTTCACGGTCGGAAAAGGCCACGCCGACGCTCAGAGACACCGGAGGCAGATTGTCCTTCGGATGCTGCAGGAGGTCGTTCGCACGGGCGATCTTGTTCAGGACCAGGGGCCCCATGGAGCTGTTGACACGGGTCATGACCACCGCGAACTCGTCCCCGCCGATCCGGCACAGAATATCCACAGAACGGAAGCTGTGGCGCAGGATGTCCGCGACCCGCTTCAGTACCCGGTCGCCCATTGCGTGACCGTAGGTGTCGTTGACCTGCTTGAAGTAGTCCACGTCGATGAGGATCAGGGCCATGTGCTCCGTGTCCGCGCTCTCGATCAAAAGATCGTATGCGCCGCGGTTGAAGAGGCCGGTCAGCGCGTCGTGGGACGCCTCGTGGCTGGGCTTCTCCCGAGCCTGCCTGTTCTCCTCGAGGATCTGGTTGTAGGTCTTCGTGACGAACCGGAGCTCTTCCACGCCCGTCGGAGGGATCGTCTCCTGCTTCTGCATCTTCTCCACCATCCGGGAGAGCGGCTTGCGGATCATCTGGGTGATGAGCACCACGATCCCCAGCACGATCAGAAGGAAGATGATCGTCATGATGGTCTGCAGATGCACGAGAAGGGAGAGCTTCGCCGATGCGTTCTCCAGCTCCTGACTGGACGAGCGGATCAGGGACTGGGTGCAGAGGCTGACGTTTTCCCGGATCCTGTCTTTGGAGTGCATATAGTTGTTGTCGAAGACCAGCGTCTGCGCCTTCTCCCGCATTTCGTCATCGGAGAGGGCCTTGTCCCCGTCATCGAGCGTAACGGACGCGATGGCTTCGGGAATGTCGGCCGACGCATAGTCCCCGGCTTCCACCATCAGCCGCATGGCCAGCTTTTCCGTAACGACCAGATCGTTGGACAGGGCGAGGGCGGTGTTCAGACTGGCAAGCGCGCCGCCGTCGTGGTCATCGTTGAGCAGGAGCGCGAGGTTTTCCACAGCCTTGTCCCGGCGTCTTGTGACCTCAACCTCCTCGAAGAAGTCGTGCAGGTATTCCACGTCGCCGGTGACGACGAAGCAGCGGACCCGGTCGGTCAGATAGTCGGAGCCGGATTCCATGTCGGTGGTCGCAAGCTGTGCCGCGATGTACCGGTCGCTCGCCTCCGCCATGCGCCTGTAGCCGTTTGTGACGGACAGGTCGGAGAAGAGCAGGAGCGCGGCGGCGAGCAGGGCCAGCACCACGAAGAAGATCGACGCGGTCCCAAGCTGGATCCCGCTGCGAACGGGTTCCCCCTCCGGCTCCTTTTCCCGTTCCTCGGAGGTATCCATTCCCTCGCGAATCATCCGAAGCCGGTCATCGTCCCGCGGGTCTCGGTGAGCTTCCTGCTTTTTCTCCCCTTCCCTTCTGTGCGCTTCCTCGGCGAGATCGGCCTCCTTCTTCTGGAGGATGAACGGCTCGAACTCGACCGCGGGCACGGGCTTTGAGAAGAAGTAGCCCTGCACGGTGTCGCATCCCAGGGATTTCAGGGCGTGCAGCTGTTCCCCCGTCTCGACGCCCTCCGCGATGACCGGAACGGCGAGATAGGAGGCCAGCTCTATGATGACCTCGAGCATATGGGTGTTCCCGCCCTCCCGAAATGCGTCGCGGATGAAGTGCATATCCAGCTTCAGCGCGTCGATGGGCAGGGTGGAGAGCATATTGAGGGAGGAGTAGCCGGTCCCGAAGTCGTCCATTTCGATCCGGAAGCCCATCTCTCTGAGCTTCGACACCGTCTCGATGATCTGGGCGGAATCCTGGGTGTAGGCGGACTCCGTGACCTCGAGGAGCATATCCCGGCCGGTCAGTCCGTGCTCCTCCAGGATCCGGCTCAGGGTGTCCGTGAGCTTCGGATCATACATGTCGATCCGGGACACGTTGACGGAGACGGGGATCGAATACTCCATGGTATCCTTCCACTCCCGGATCTGCCGCGCAGTCTCCTCCCAGACATAGGTGTCAAGCTTCTGAATCAGACCGTTTTCCTCAAACAGAGGGATGAAAACGCCGGGGGAAATCATGCCGAGGGTCGGATGGAACCACCGCACCAGAGCCTCCGCGCTGCTCAGAACCGGCGTGTCCGGTTTGACGTTGAACTTCGGCTGATAGAATACCTTGAACTGCTTTTCTGCGATGGCAGCGGGAAAATCCTCGATGAGCTGCTCCGCAAAGAGCTGTCTCTCGTGCAGGCTGTCATCGTACAGGCCGATCTGTTTCGTGAAGCTCCCGCTGACTGTGTCTGCGGCCATTTTCGCCCGGTCGAACCGCCGCTCCATATCGAGGGTCTTGTCCGTGTTGGCGTAGACGCCCATTCTCAGACGCACCCGGTTCTCCGCGGAATCCTCCCCGGACAGGCGGATGGAGGCGTTTTCCAAAAGGGCGGAATAGTCCTCGCGGTGGGGGCAGTACACCATGAACGTGTCGGATTCCCTCCGGCACACGATCCCCCCGTCCTCGCCGAAAAGCTCCCGGAACCGCTGGCCGACCCGCCGGAGCACCTCGTCCCCGTACGTCCTGCCGTACCGCTCGTTGATCATACGGAAATGGTTGATGTCCACGACAATGGCGTCCGTTTCCGTCTCCTTGTGGTGCTGGTCGTACTGCTCGGCGTACCGGTAGAAGTACTCCTTATTGTACAGGCCGGTCAGCTCGTCCCGCTCCGTGGACTGAATGATCTCCCGGTCCTCCGACAGCTCGATGATGCGCCGGACCCGGGCCTGGATCACGCCCACCGGGGGATACGGCTTCGGAACGAAATCCACCGCGCCGAGGTTGAGGCTCTCGAGCTCCGTTTCCCGCTCCGCCGTCGTCACGATCACCGGAATCCGCGCCAGGGTCTCGTCCTCCTTCACGGCCTTCAGCACCTCGAGGCCGGACATGACCGGCATCAGAATGTCCAGAAGGATCAGGGAAAGCGTGTCCCTGTACCGCCGGATATTCTCCATGGCTTCCGCGCCGTCGCAGGCGAAAATCACCTCGTAATCGCTTTTCAGCATTTCCCCGAGGATCTCGCGGTTGATCATCTCGTCTTCCGCGACCAGGATCTGCCGCTTTCCGTTCACAGAACGGAATTCTTCATAACTTTTCATCATAACCCCTGTCCCATGGCCGTTCCTGCGCTGTGTTTCAAGGAATCTCACCCCTCCGATCCTGTCTTCACTTCAACCGTGATTTGTTCGTCTTTCGCGAACACCTGGCACCCCAGACGCCATCCGGCTTCAAGCTGCTCTTCGGAAAACCACAGTCTGTCCATGGTGTTGATTGCCGTCTCGCCGCTGATGACCTTCACAGCGCATTTTCCACAGTTCCCACGCCCGCCGCAGGCGGTCAGGATGTGGATGCTGCGGCTGAGGAGGCAGTCCTGAAGCCGGGTGTTCGGCGGACAGATTATAAGCATTTCTGCACCTTCTGCTCGAGGTTTCCTTTCAGCGGTGAGGTCGTAAAGCGACGCTTCGTCTTTCCCTGTCGCGCGCTTCTCCGTAAACAGACCCTTCTGAGCGCAGTTCATGCGGTCCCACGCCGTCAGTGCCTGTATTCCTTCCGTAAAAATGCTGTTGACTGCGGCAGCCGTCACAACTCTTTCCTCTTTCACAGGCCTCCGCCGAGTTGTCAGTATTATATCACTCCCCGTCCCTTCCAGTCAATAGGGAGGACCGCATCACAGTGAAAAAGCCGCTCCCGAAGGAACGACTTATTGCGGATACGTCCGGATCGAAGTCCGAAAAACTGACCGCGGGAAAGTATTCTTCATACGCAGAGGTGTCTGTGACCTGAACCCGGGCTGCAGCAGACGCTCGATAAGCAGAGATAACCGCGGAAGACAATGAGTGCGGCGAACCTTTTGATGGAAGCTGTCTTTTTTATATGTTGTCAGCTTTTCAGGCCGAGAATACTCTTACGGTATCTCCGCGAGGCCGTACCAGAACGCTTCTTCTTCCACATCCATTGCCAGCGGGACCGCAGCTTTTCCCGTCATGGGATCCACGATCCCCACGGCGATCTTACCCGGCCCGGGATGGCGGGGCAGCTCCGCCGAACCGACTGCAGTACTGCCCGGAAGCAGCCCCCGCAGATCGATTCCCGAATCGAAGAAGGTTTCCGTCCCGTCGTCGTCCGTCACCCGGATATGCACCGGCCAGCGGTAGTAAAACGGCGCGACGCCCTCGTTCGTCATCTCCACGGTGATGCGGTATCCCTTCGCACGTTTCTCCACCCGGCATTCCGTCACCCGGAGCCTGTATCCGAGGGAAGAAATGACCTCATCCACCGCTTCGTCCAGGGAGGGATCGTCGATCTCCGACAGGCTGTTCGGCCCGATCCACGAGGCGTGGGACAGGCGCATCAGCCGCGCGAGGGCTCCGGGATCGGCCGTCAGATGTTCTTCGGGGGTGAGGAAAGTCGCCAGTTCTCCGCCGATCGGAGCCGTTTTCCAGATCTCCGGCATGGGGGAAAGTCCTCCCGCCTCGTCCGCATAAGCGCCGCCATACGCGATCCAGTCCAGCCAGCGGATCGTTTCCCCGAGATTCCCCGCGGCGTCGTTGTAAAGCCCCACGGCCTGTCCTTCGGTCCCTTCCGGCAGGGTGAAGGGCCGCCGCATCAGAAGCCGCGTCTCCCGGAAGGCGTCGAGATAGTCCCGGATGTACTCCGCCCGGACAGCCTCGTCAGGCATGGATCCTGCTTCGGGAACATCCGGATGCACATGCCACTCGCCCCAATGTCCGAGGGAGCCCAACTCCACGAAGGAGACGAAGGGATCCCCGTCGTACCGCTCCCCGAGGGCGGAGATGACACGCCCGTGTGCCTCCCGGAAGGCGGCATCCGAATAATCCGGCGAGAAACCGCATCCGTAGTCGGTTTCGTAATATGCCCCTCCGGCGCGCTCGCGGAGCCAGTCGGGCAGATCGGAGTGCTCCTCTGCCCCCGGCATGTCCGCGACAAAGCGCAGGATCATGTGGACCCCAGCCTCCCGCCAGTGGTCGAAGCGGTATTTCTCCTCAATCGCGGAGAAGTCGCAGACTCCCTCCTCCGCCTCGAGCTCCGCCCATGTGATGTTCGCATAGACAAGAGAAAAGGGCTGCGGATGGGAGTCGCCGTCCTCAGCCCACACCACGTTTCCCATGAGGGGATTCGCGGGGGATGGATCCGCCTCCCGGTAATGCCACACCTCCGCCTCCCCCCCGCAGGAGAGCAGGGAGAGGCAGAGGAGCAGGACCGGGAGAGCGGACAGAAATCCTTTTTTCATCAGTCGATATAATCCCCGCTGTACTGCACCAGCGTCAGATCGTGGATGGCCTCGTCCTTCCGAAGCGTTTCGGCGAATCGCATATCGTTCTTCTTCACCCGGACCTCCACCGCCATTTCCATGTCGGTCTTGCGCATGGTCTTGGACTTGATCTTGTAGGGGTGGGTGCCCAGCGCCCGGCGGATCTTCTCGTCGATGCCGTCACCGGAGTAGTGGACGAGCAGGATGTACATCTCGTCCCGCTTTCCCTTCAGACGGTTCACGATCAGAAGGATCGCCGCCATGACGAGGAAGACGAAGAGGGCGATGAGGAACATCCCTGCGCCCGTTGCGATGCCCGAGGCCACCGCCCAGAACAGGTAGAGCAGATCCATGGGATCCTTCACTGCCGTCCGGTAGCGCACGATGCTCAGCGCGCCCACCATCCCGAGAGACAGCACCGTGTTCGACTGGATGGTGACGATGATGGCGCAGGTCAGGACCGTCATGCCGAGGATCGAGAGGGCAAAGCCCCGGCTGTACACCACCCCGGAGTAGGTCTTCTGATACAGAAGGAAGAGCAGCACGCCCAGGATCACGGACAGAAGGATGTAGGCCGCCGCCCGGGTGAAGACCGATACGGTCAGATTCTGCATCAGGCCGCCGGATTCGAGGAAAGATTTCTTGAAAATGTCGGAAAAGGTCAGGGTTTCTTCCATTGGATGCCCTCCGTTCTGTTGTAGGGAAATTGCCGCGCCGCCGCGTCGCAGCAGAGCACGTATTTTGATGCCGCCGTCAGCTCGGACGAGCGGGGCGGGAGCAGGCTCTTGACCTGCCGCGGGAGAAATTCCGTGTATTTCACTTCCATGATCATGGTGTCGCCGGGAAGTGTCTCCACGGTGGGCAGGTCCGGGTCGAAGAGGGAGAATTCCCCCATGCCCGCCCGGACGTGCTTGTCGAAGGTGACGCGCACGTCCCCGGCCTCGAGGATCCACGGCTCCCGGTCGTAGTCCACGATCACCCGGGGGCGCATCACCCGGGACGTGCATTCGTAATAGAACTCCTTCAGCAGCGGGGCCCCGCCCTCCAGAAGGACCGCATAGTTCCCCTCGAGGACCGCGTCGGTCTGCGCTCTTGTCAGGGGCGCGCTCTGCTTCCAGATGTAGGGACCGTACTTGTTTTTCCGCTCCAGCACGATCCGCTCGTCGCTGCAGTTGTAGATCCGGATGCGGTATTTGCACCTGGTCAGCACGCCCGCGTCCTTCTCCTCATAGGCCGTATTCCAGTAGTCGTCAAAGTAGAGGCTGCGGATCCAGTATTCGCCGTCCTCCCCTGTGTAGGGATCCGGCTTCAGCACTGCCGGGAACCGGGAGCGGAGCAGCGCCCAGTCCGGCAGGTTGATGAGGTATTTCAGCTCGTGCCGCCATCTCTGTTTTGTCATTCGGGATTCACCACCGTCCCGTCGGATTGGATCGTGAAGCGGCGCATACCCTGATGGGCTCCGGTGGAGGTGATGACGCTGTCGAAGGAGGTCTGGCTGTGCCCGCTCTCGTTCGTGACCGTCACCCGCCACCAGTACTCTCCCGCCTCCGGCATGGGCAGGGAGATCTCCGTCTCGAGGATGCCCTTCGCCTCGTACACCGGGTCGGAGAACGTCCAGTCCTTCGCCACCGTCACGTCGTAGCGGAGGAATTCGCCGTCGAAGTCGAAGGACGCGCCCCATCTCAGCTGCAGCCGGTCTCCGTCCGCCTCCGCGTCGCCCTGATAGAAGGGCATGGGCTTGTCGAGTGATTCCAGATAATAGCGGTAGGACAGCTCCACGTCCCCGGGCAGGGCTTTGAGGATCTTGTCCCGATCCTCCGCCGTCACCTTCATGCCTGCGCTGTCGGGGGAGGCGGCGGCGTAGAGATCCGCGGTCTTCCGGTATTCGGACACCAGCTCCTCCACCCGCTCCGCCGTCACCACGGACCGCAGCGCTTCCACCTTCGCGGAAAGGGCCTCCCGGAAGGAGGGGAGCCGAAGGAGGCGGTTGAAGAGCACCACGCCCCAGTAGTCGCTGACACCCCGGGTCCATTCGCCCTCCTCGAAGGCGTCGCCAAGGATGTCGTATTCGGAGTATTTCAGGCATCCGTCGCCGTCCCAGCAGAGGTAGTACCACCGCTCGGAGTCGATGGGGCTGTAGAGAAGATAGTTCTGCGCGTTGCTGTCCGGGTTGCCCATGAGCAGGTTGAAGGCCAGATAGCTCGTCAGGTTGTCCTCGTCGAAGTACTTCCCGAGCAGCTCCTCGGCGGGGATCGAATAGTCGTTCACCGCGTCCAGCATCCGAAGCAGCTTCGTGTGGTCGTCCCCGGTCTTCGATTCCAGCACCTCGCCGAAGCGGACGGGGTCGTACTCCGGATCTGTCGCGAGCTTCAGCTGGTCGGGGTAGCGGTACATCTCGCACATATTGGCCTTGTAGAGATTCCCGTTGACGCTCAGACCGTGGTTCCGGAGATACCGGTTGTTCGGCAGCTCCACCTGGGTGAAGAGGCCGTAGTCCACGAATTCGTCGACCGGATTCTCCGCCGTCAGGTCCCGCACCCACAGGTGCACGAACTGGGTGCGGAGGCTGGGGATGGAGGGAACGTCCTCAAGGAGCTTAAAGTAAAGCATGTTGCGGATCCGCGTCACGTCCGCCGGGTGCTTGTTCAGGGCGATGGCCTTCTGTCCCCGCCAGAGCCCCGCGCCGTCGTACAGGGAGATCCGGTAGGACTTCTGGCCGTATCCCGTGGAGGTGCGCCCGCGAACGTTCATGGCTGCGTTTCCGGAGACGGCGCCGAAGCCGAGCTCCCCTTCCCGGGGGCCTTCCTCGTCGCCCACCTGCAGGATGATCTCCGTTTTGATCTTCTCCACCCCGGTCATGCCCTGCAGGTTCAGATAGGAGTTGACCTCCTCGAGGGTGTGGTCCGTGCAGTCCGCCGCGTTTCCGCCGGTGACGGTCACATAGAAGCACACGGGTTCGGTGGAGTCATAGGCCGTATAGAGGGAATCCGCGTCGCTGATGCCCTCCGCCGGGACGGCCTTGTTCACCGCCTGATGCCGGTCCCCGCCGGAGGCGTAGGAGGAGACATAGTCGTCCGGCACCAGAAGAAGCTCGCATCCGCAGAGCAGAGCGCAGAGACCCGCGCAGAGGGTTCCCGTGAGGATTTTTTTCGCAGTTCTCATTTTGATCCTTTCTCAGCCGCGTCCGGATTTCTCCGGCGGGCGGCGCGGGCCTCCAGACGGGCTGCAAACTCCTTCCAGAAGTCGTGGGTGATTTCGTTGAACACCGGCTGGGAGCAGTAGACGTTGTAGTCGATCCGCTTCACATACCGGTTCAGCCGTGGGAAGGACACGAGGTACATGGCCAGCCCTCCCGCGATCACGCCCGCCCCGTAGAACAGGGTACCGAAGCGGAGGGAGAGGAGGGTCCCCGCGGCGTTGAAGACGAAGAAGGCGGCGGCGGAGGCCATGGCGCCCCTCCGGTCGTTGAAGTACAGCTGCAGCATCATCAGGCTGATACCGATGCAGTAGAGGCTGTAGCCGATGCACATGAGCCGGAACATATGAAGCATATCGGCGGTGAAGCCGATGGAGGAGAGAAAGTAGCGCATGAAGAGCATATATAGGACCATGGCGAAGATCTGCACCACGATCAGGTTGTTGATCTCCTGCCACATGGACCGCTCCATCTGTTTCCGGGCCAGCCGGATCTCCGGCATGGTGCCTCCGTCGGTGATGGCGGTGAAGTACCGGCGGTAGGCGGCGTAGAAGTTCACCTCCACCGACACAATGAAGTTGATGTTTGTGGGCACCGTGACAAGGTAGGCGTAGAAGGCCGCGCTGTCGAACAGGGAGGCCTGCCGGAAAATGCCCGTCACCGGGGAACCCAGGGGGGAGAACCACATGAGAATGATGTGCACGAACGCCCCCGCCATGCTGAGAAATCCCGTCAGGAGCAGATCCGGCGTCTGGGAAAACCACGCCACATAGCCGAGCAGGCTGCACCGGCCGCTGGGGAAGTACCTGAGAAGCACCCGGAGCATCCCCGTCAGCATGACCCCGTAACCCACGGCCAGCGCCAGCATCAGGGAAGTCATGGGAGACACCCCGAGCAGGCACAGAAGCGGACCCCCGAGGATGGCCGTCAGAACCCCCGCCAGAAACCGGACGAGGATCGCCCGGTAGTCCTTCGCCGCCGTGATGTAGGACATTAAGAGCCACACGGGGATCAGCTCCGTGAAGAGCAGCCAGTTGAGGATCTTCTGGAAGAGGGTCAGCTCTGCTGCGGTGGAGACGGCAAATCCGTACAGGATCCCGCCGGGGATCATGAGGGTGAGGGCCGCGCCGATGAGGGAGGGCAGCACCTTCTCCATCTGGTTCTGGTACATCATGTCCGCCACGTAGCGGGAGAGGTACATCTGAAAGCCGCTGGTCAGCAGCATGGAAAGGAAGAGGGCGTAGACCATGGTCACCACCAGCACCTCCCGCATGTGCTCGGAGACGCCGAAGAACCGGGCCTCGGCCTGGATCCCGAGCAGCAGGAGCACCGCCAGGATCATGGTGCCGGAGCAGATGACCGCCGCGTAGGCGTAGGCCCGCATTTTGCGGATCACGCCGCTGCCCACAAAGAGCTTTTTGAGCTCAAATCCGATGCCTGCCATGTCATCCCTCCTTCCCTGCGTCTGTTCTGCCCGCCCGGTACGCGGCGACAGCCTCGTCGAACAGGTCCGCATACCGCTTCAGCATCTGGTCGTGCCGGTAGTTGGCTCCGACCCGCTGCTGTCCGATCATTCCCATCTGGCGCCGTTCAGCTTCGTGATCGCACATGGCAAGGATCGCCTCGGCCATGGCGCTCTGGTGCATGGGAGGCACGCAGTAGCCCGCCGTCCCGAGATCGTCGTTCACGCCCTCCAGCAGCTCCCGGCAGCAGCCCACGTCGGTGGTGACCGCCGGACGCCCCGCCGCCATGCCCTCGAGCACGGCCAGCGGCTGCCCCTCGGAGAGGCTGGTGAGCAGGACGAAGTCGATCTTCCGAAGATACTCCAGTACGTTGACCCGCCCGGTAAAAATGGCGTTTTCCAGCCCCAGCTCGTCCCGGAGGTAGACGCATTCCGCGTAGTACTCCTCGTCCTCGTTGGTAGGACCCATGATGTGCAGCCGGACGTTCTTTCTCTCCTCGCACACAAGGGAGAAGGCGTAGAGCATGGTCTTGATGTCCTTGATGGGCACGAGGCGCACAACCGCCCCGATGTCCACCCAGCCGTCCGGCTCCTTCTGCGGAATGACCCTGAACTTGTCGAAGGCCACGCCGTTCGGGATCACCCGGCACTTGTCCGCCGGACATCCGATGTCCTGCTGGATCAGGCTGGCCCGGTAGAAGAGGGAGGTGACCTTCTCCGCGTACCGGTAGGCGCAGCGGGTATACATGTAGAACATCCTGATCCAGAGGTTCTTGAAGTGGTTCGGCACCCAGTTCGAGCGGAGGATCTCCTCCTCCCGCTCCCGGGTGTAGATCCCGTGCTCCGTCACGAGGAAGGGCTTTCCGGTCCGGACGTGGGCCATGGAGCCCAGCACCCCCGCGTAGCCCGCGGAGACGGAGTAGTAGAGGTCCGCCTCCGGGATCTCGCTGCCCAGAAGGTATAAGAGGGGCAGGAACATGGAGCGGATGCAGTAGAAATAGTCGGTGAAGCCCACATAGGGGAAATCCTCGGCGGAGAGCTGCTGGATCAGCTCCAGAAACGTCTCGCTCATGAGGAAGCTGACGTTCTCCACCGCGGAGCGGGAGAAGAGGCGGAACACCGTCTCCCAGTCCGGGCGGTCGCAGCGGAGCAGCTCGAGCAGGGTTTCCCGCTCCTTGTCCTTCACAGGCCGCCGCCGGGGCTTTGTCAGGTGGGTGGACATCATCTCGTCCAGATAGACGTCCTTCAGCGCGACGACGTTTTCCGGCATTTCATAGGCGTACTGCCCCCGGTTCTTCTCCTGAGCGCCGATGGCCCAGATCACGAACTCGTGCTCCGGCATGGCCTTGATGAGACCGTGGAGCCAGCTGGACACGCCGCCGGCCACAAAGGGATAGCATCCCTCGCAGATCACGCAGATTCTCACGGTGCCGCCTCCCATTCCAGCCGGACCGCCGGCTCCGTGCAGCGAAGCCAGAAGCACCCCGACGCATCATAGATTTCGGCTCCCGTCACCCGGGAAGGTCTCGCGGAGGAAAGACAGAGCCATGCTTCATCATAGAAGTCCGTTAAGCTGAGGAGAAGCGTCCTCTCGTTTTCCCAAACCCGGTCGATGCCCAGCCGGTCGAACCGCTGGACAGCGGCTGCTGCTTCGGTGGCGGTGCACCACCGGAGGGCGGGATATGCCTCTTCGATCACTCCGAGAGCCTCCTCAAAATCGTCCCGCAATCGTTCCCAGCCGAGAAGCGCCCCCCTCTCCTCGTCCAGTACGTCGTCCGGGTGGATGAAGTGGGAGAACACGCCGTGGAGGTTCAGCTCTCCCGCGGCGACCACCTTTACGTAGTCGCTCAGGGAGAAGCCGGAGGTGATCCGGGGCACCGGCACGGTCCCGTCCGGATTTTCGTGGTATTCCTGCACCCGGGCGTTGATGCCGTCCTCCGGCAGGTAGACGCCTGAGACGGCTTCGAGTGTGGGGACGGTCTTCACAAGCACCGCCTGTCCCTCGTCGCTCAGGTAGTTGGACGGGGGAACATAGCTCGTAAACACCGCGTCCGGCAGAAAGGAATGCCCGTACCGGACCAGCTCCTTCACCGCGCCTTCCATGTCGGAGGTGGATTCCCAGGTGTCGTAGTCCTCGTCGGCGTACACCCAGCCGGTGAGGCAGAGGGGCTGGTGATTGTATCCGTGGAGCCCCAGCTCGCCGCCGGACTGAAGCAGCTCGGAGGCGTAGTACCGGATGAGGCTGTTGTCCTCGTTGTCCGGCAGGAAGGGGGCCTTCATGGTCTTGTTGTAGGTCTCCACCAGCACGCCGGTGTAGCGGAGGCCGAAGGTCCGGGCCAAGGTCTTCATATCCGGCCACCAGTGGTTCCGGTAGAAGCTCTGGGTACTCAGGCCGTACTGCTCCCTGAGATTTTCGTCGAAGCCCTCAGGCTGGGGCGCCGGGAAGTCGTCGATGAACACCATGCCCGCGTTGACGATGGGATAGACGAGCGCGTCCTCCAGCGCCGCGAGCAGCGAGGAGGTGAGTCCCCGCATATCCTTGCCCTGGATCAGGGAGTGGTTGCAGACCAGCACCCGGCCTTCCCCCACCTCCCGGGTCCATGCGGCAGGTACCGAGGCGTCCTCGCCGGCATACAGGAGCACCCGGCAGTCGGACTCCAGATGCAGGGAGAGGGCGTAGTCGTCCAGATCCTCGCGGAACACCGTATCCCCAAAGACGGGGAGGGCCCCATCGGCGAAGGAGAGCGCGTGGTAGGCCATGTAATCGCCGACGTAGTCCTGAATGCCCAGCTTATGGCTGACGATTCCGAGCCAGCCGTCCGCGGAGGGAGCGGTCATGAGGCCCAGCTTACCGCCTGCCGAAACCCAGTTCATAAGATCCACGGCTCCTTCGCCTTCCAGATCCGAAAGGGAGGGAGAGCAGAGCAGCACCGTACCGACTCCGCCGGGAACGGACCCGTCGAAGGAATCCGCGACCTCCCAGCCGATCCGCATTTCGTCGAGGGTGTCCTCCACGGTGGCAAGCAGGGCGTTTTCTTCCAGGGAGGTCTCCGAGAGCAGAAGAACCTCGACCCGCCGGGCCTTTTCCGATCCTGCCGGAAGGCCGTCCGTGCCGGATACCGTCTCCGGTGAGGCGGACAGAGGGGCCAGACGCGCCGGACGGGCGTCCATGGGCATCCCGCTGTGGGAAACGGTCAGGAGAAGACCGAGCAGGAGGCACAGCACCGGCGTGGAGATAAAGAGAAACAGGTGGTTCTGCCGCTTCATGTCGATCCTTTCAGAAAATAGTCCATCTTTTCCCGACCGGCATAGCTCCAGAGGACGCCGGCGGTCTCAAGCTCCTTCCCCACAGCCCGCAGTCCCTGAGCGTCCCGGCTGTCCACGCAGACGCGCATCAGCTCAAGCCAGGGTTCCTCCTCGCCGGGGTATCTCCGTGTCAGCTCCCGTGCCGCCTCCGATGCCTCCCGGGCCTTTCCGAGGGCCAGAAGATTCCGGCAGCGCAGGCACCCGAGGGCAAGATCCGCGTCCTCGGCGGGGACCTTCGCGATCTCCTGTTCGAGAAGCGTCCGCTGTCTGAGGAGGAGATGGCCTTCGAGCAGACCGCTCGCGATATAGGTTTCCATCTGATGAATATAAGCGAGCCGGTCCGCTGTGCTGTCGGGATCCTTCGCGAGAAGCGCCTGAC
>CACYWX010000037.1 GCA_902778205.1 uncultured Ruminococcus sp.
CAAGTACCTGCGCCTGAAGGAATACGAGGCGAAATTCCCCGGCACGGAGTTCCGCTACTGGATCGAGCCCCAGCTCAGGGCCTTTTCGTGATATGTTTACCATTGCGCTGACCAATGTGCTGGTCACCCTCTTCTATCTGGTGCCCGGGGTGATCCTCCGAAAAATGGGCAAGGCGCGGGAGGAGCATCTCTCCACCCTGTCGGCTATCCTTGTGTACGTGGGCACCCCGTTTCTCGAAATCTCCTCCTTCATGGCCATGGACTTTTCCTGGGACGGTGTGAAGAACATGGGGATCTTCTTCCTGGCCACCTTTCTTCTGCAAATCGCCTTCATGGGGGCTCTCCGGCTGATCCTGGGGAAGCGGCGGTTCGGGGAGGGGAAGTACCGGATCCTGACCATCGGCTCCGTCATGGGGAACGTGGGCTTTTTCGGCATCCCCATCGTCTCGGCGCTCCTGCCCGATCATCCGGAGGCCGCCTGCTACGCCGCCATGTACTCCCTGTCCATGAACATGCTGGCCTTCACCGTTGGCGTCTTCTGCCTGACGGGGGAGAAGCGGTACATGTCCCTGCGGGCCGCGGTGTTCAATCCCACGGTGTTCGGCTTCGTGCTGGCCCTGCCGTTCTTCGTCTTCGGACTGCGGAACGTGCTTCCGGCTCCCCTCATCGGCGCCATCGAGGCCATCCGGGGCATGACCACGCCCCTGTGCATGTTCATCCTGGGGATCCGGCTGGCGTCGGCGGACTTCAGGCAGATCTGGAACAAGCCCTCCGTATACGGGACGGTGCTTTTGAAGCTGCTGGTGTTCCCGCTGTTCTCCTACGCCGCCGTGTCCCTGCCGTTTCTCGGCCTGCCGGATTCCCTCCGCTGGACGGTGCTGATTCTTTCCGGCGTTCCCTGCGCATCCATCATCCTGAGTCTGTCGGAGCTGCATCACACGGAGCCCGATCTGGCGGCGGATTCCATTCTCGTCAGCACGCTTCTGTGCTTCCTCACCATGCCGCTTCTGACGCTGGTGATGTGACGCTGAGAGATGATTTTCATCCGATCCCGCGCCTTCGCTTCCTGTGCGGAGGGCGCGGGATTTTTTCGCTTGACAGAGGACGGAAGAATTGATATAATGAAAAAAACACAATCGGGAGGAATCCACGATGAAACCGACGTTGAAACAGATCCTCTGCGCGATCCTTGCCGCGGTCATGGCGGGAGGGACCCTGATCTCATGCTCCGAAAAGGCTGCCGATCCGGACGCCGCTCAAACCGACGCGGGAACCGGATCCGCCGCCGTCCAGTCCGCCGGAGATACGCCCGGGGAGACCGAGGCGCCCGTTGAGGAGATCGATCCGGGGCTTCTGGACGAGCTTCCGACGGATGTGAAATACGACGGGGACGACTACATCGTTCTGAGCCACGAGCACGGCGCGGCGGCGGTGGCGTGGATGGTGCAGGACATCTGGACCGAGGGGGAGACCGGCGAGCGCATCAACGACGCCGTGTTCCAGCGGAACCTGATGATGGAGGACCGGTTCGGGGTGAAGGTATCCCAGAGACTGGAGGGCGATCCCCAGCCCGTCATGCGGACCGCCGTGACCTCCGGTGCTGACGAGTTCTCCATTTTGCAGACCACGGTGCAGAATCAGGCGGCCAACGCCATCGGAGGGCTGTGCCTGAACATGGCGAACCTGCCGTATCTGAACTTCGACAAGGGCTGGTGGGACACCTCCGCCATCCGCAGCCTGACCGTGGCGGGCAAGGTCTACTACGCCATCGGGGACAGCCAGCTCAACGCCAAGAAGGCCACCTGGGGCGTGCTGTTCAACAAGAGGCTGGTGTCGGACGCCGGGATCCCGAACCTCTACGAAACCGTCAAGGAGGGCCGCTGGACCGTCGATCTGCTGAAGGGATACGGCACCTCCATCGCCCGGGACGTGAACGGCGACGGCGTCATGACCTGGGGCGAGGACGTCTGGGGCCTTGGCCTGCAGAACGAGGTGGTCCTGCCCCTGCTGCTGGGCACCGGCGAGAAGATCATCGACATCCACGAGGACGGCACCTACGACTACAACCTGGGCTCCGACGCCAACGTTACGGCCATGGAGAAGATCTGGACCTTCATGAACACGGACGCGGAGTACATCAACAACGCCGACCGCCATACGGAGATTTCGTCGGTGTGGGTGGAGTTCCGGAAGCTGTTCATGGCGGATCAGATCGCCTTCTACATGGGACACCTGGGTACGCCCACGCTGGTGGCCGGGGATATGGAGTCCGACTTCGGCATTCTGCCCTTCCCGAAGGTCTTCGAGGATCAGGAGGGGTACTACTCCACCTTCCAGTACAACAACGCCCACGCGGTGTCGATCCCGAAATCCGCCGCGGATCCGGAGAAGACCGCGCTTCTCACCGAGGCCTACGAGATGTTCGCCCACACCACGATCCTGCCGGCCTACTACGACTACACCCTGACGCTGAGAGCCGCCCGGGACAACGAGTCCGGCGAGATGCTGGAGCTGATCTTCGCCAACCGGAACCTGGACGTGGCTCTGGCCTACAACAGCACCACCAGCCTTCAGGGGACCCTGCAGAGCGCCGTCACCGCCTCCTCCTTCACCTTCGCCTCCACCGAGGCCAAGAGCAAAAAAGCCCTCGTGAAGGCTGTCGAAAAGGTCATCGAAACCATCACGGGGCTTGAGGACTGAGTTTCAGATCACGTCCAGTCCGAAGTGCTCCCGGTAGAGGGCGCGCCGTTCGGCTTCGTCGGCGATCGTCTTCTCGACGGCCGCTTCGCCGTGGAATATGCGGAACACGTTTCCGTCCACGGTGATGCGGCCGTCCTTTGTTTTGATGGACAGGGAAGGACCGGAGCGGAACGGGGACTCCGGGGCGTGCTCGCACCAGAAGGAGGGCATGACGTAGTCGATGTTCAGCTGCTCCTCCTCCGTGAAACTGTAGAACCGACGCCATTCTCCGTGATGGAGATCGGAGATCACCCAGCCGAAGAAGGGCTCCTTCTCCACCCGGTAGGTCTCGCCGAACTGCTCCGACACCGCGCCCTCCTCAAAGGGCAGGGGCAGACGGGGGGCGGACTGGCCGATCCCCGCGTCGCAGATCCAGCGGCGTCCGCAGCAGTCCCGGGCGATGACCACCCGATGGCGGCGCATGGGGATTTCGGTCTCGCCCCGGAGATAGCGGGCCATGAGCTCCGTAACCTCATATCCCAGGGAGCGCAGGACCTCCCCGAGAAAGCCGTTCAGCTCGAAGCAGTAGCCGCCCCGGTGACGGACCACGATCTTGTCGTACAGATCCCCGTAGTCCAGGGAGAGGGGAGTGCCGTGCAGAATGTCCAGATTCTCGTAGGGAACGTGGGTCGCCATGCCCAGCTGGAGGTCGGCGAGAAGGGCGTCGTCGGGCTCCAGCTCCGGATCGAAGGTCAGGCCGAAGCGCTCGAAGATGAGGACAAGCTGTTTCTCGGAATACATAGAAATACCTCGGTATGATGAAATGGGGAGGAGGTCAGAGCATACCGCTCCGCTCCTTGATGATCCCGCGGCGGTAGGCGGACAGGAGCGCTCTCAGCTCCCCGATCCGGATCCTGAGCTCTTCGCCGTAGTCCGTGTCCGCCACGTTGACCCGGCGGGGCATTTTCTCCACCACGGAGACGGCGGGCGTGGTCTCCCCGGGGGTGTGCTCCGCCAGTCTCAGGCTGTGGGAGTCGTAGATCAGGGTGTAGCCCGC
The DNA here is from genome assembly GCA_902778205.1 of uncultured Ruminococcus sp. Taxonomy (GTDB): domain Bacteria; phylum Bacillota; class Clostridia; order Oscillospirales; family CAG-272; genus UMGS1696. The sequence goes on from CACYWX010000037.1 coordinate 3,737, forward strand.
GATGCCGGTTTTGACCCGGTAGGCCTTGGAGATCCCTCCGTCGATGACGAAGAGCCTGCCTCCCGCCCGCACCGGGGTCTGTCCCTCGGACCGGATCACCGGCACGTGTCCGTTGACGATGTGTCCCCGCTCCGGATCCAGTCCGAAGGAGGAGAGGAGCATGCCGCAGATCCCCTCGTCCCGGCTCAGCTCGTAGTAGGGGGCGTATCGCTCGGTCCGGACCTCCTCGTCGGCCAGCAGGGTCCGCTCGAAAAAGGCGTTCTTGTCCTTGCCGTAGAGGGGGGAGTCCGGTCCGCACCAGAGATACCACATGTAGTCCCGGGCCGCCGTCTGGGCCGGGGAGCCGTAGGGTGCGAAATAGGCGGTCCGCGCCAGCTCGTCCAGGGCGTCCAGCAGAGCGCGGCCGGAGAGGGAGCGGGTTCCCCCCGTCTCCGGATCGGGAACGGAAACCTCTTTCAGGGAGCCGTCCTCATTGAGGGGGATGCACCCGTGGTAGAGCAGATTCCCGTTGACGGTTTTGTACATGGAGCCCTTGGCGTAGAGCAGGCGGATGTGGCTCCCCAGCTTCTGGCTGTGGTGGAAGGAGGAGGAGAGGATCCGCACAAGCTCCGCCTCGCCTTCCGTCAGCCGCAGAGGGTCGTCCGGATCCACCGTGGGGAAGCAGGTGTCGCGGAGAGCGCAGACCCTGCCGTCCACGGTCACGGTTTCCGCCCGGAAATCCGTCTTTTCAAAGAGGCGCCGGTCGTCCAGCCCGTATTCCGGGTGGTCCCGCAAAAGGGCTCCCTCCAGCTTCAGCTGTATGACGGTCACGGCCTTGTGCATCTTCGCCGTCAGGGAGTGCTCCACGGAGTCGTACACCACGTCGTCCAGGGTGTGGGGGTAGAAGAAGGTGCAGGGATCGTCCCGGTAGACGTCCGCGGCGAAGACGGACAGGGGGCGCAGGTTCAGTCCGTAACCGTCCTCCAGCACGTCGTAGCTGTTGTAGCTCAGGGCGATGCGGATCACGTTGGCGATGAGGGCGGCGTTTCCGGAGGCGGCTCCCATCCAGCTCACGTCGTGGTTGCCCCACTCGAAATCCACGTGCTCAAAGGCCGCCAGCTCGTCCATGATCCGGTCCGCGCGGGGTCCCCGGTCGAAGACGTCCCCGATGATGTGGAGCCGGTCCACGGTCAGGGAGCGGATCATGGCGCAGAGGGCCGCGATGAACTCGTCCGCCACGTCCGTGGACAGGATGGCGGAACAGAGCTCCGTCCAGTAGTACTCCCGGTCCACGTCGTCCGTCACGTTCAGAAGCTCGTCGAAGATGGCGCGGAAGGCCTCGGGCATCTTTTTCCGCACCTCCGCCCGGGTGTACTTGGCGGAGACGGCGCCGGACACCTGGATCAGGCGGTAGAGAGTCAGGGAGCGCCACTCCCCGTCGATGGTCCCGGCCTGATTCATCTCCTTGAGAACGGCCTCCGGCGCGTAGATCAGCTCGGCCAGGGCGGACCGCTCGGCGGAGGACAGGCTTTTTTCAAAGACCAGGTCGATTTTCGCCCGGATCATGCCGGAGGCGGACCGGAGCAGGCGGGAGAAGGAGTCGTACTCCCCGTGCAGGTCGCTGAAGAAGTATTCCGTCCCCTTCGGCAGGGAGCGCAGGGCGGACAGGCGCACGATCTCGGCGGCGGCGGCCTCCGCGTCGGGATAATCCCGGGCCAGCAGCTCCAGATACCGCCTTTCGGCTGAATTCTGTTCCGTCATGGCTCACTCCAGCACAACGCAGAGGATGGACTCCGCCGGGACCGATCCGGGGGCGGGGATCTCCTCGAAGCGTCTGCCCTCCCCGGTCATGTGGCAGGAGAGGATCCGGCCGGGCGCGGAGAAGGGGGCGGGATACCTCGTGGTGTTGGCGATCACCAGACACCGGTCGTCCTCTCCCTCCGCCAGCACGCCGTACACGCCCGGGATGCCGGTCTCGTACGGAAGCTGACGTCCGCGCTTATAGAGCTCGTTGAAGGCCAGAAAGGCGTCGTAGGCGGGGTATGTCTCGTCTTTCATGGGGTCGAAGAGGCCGCCGTAGACGGAGAGGCCGAAGCGAGCGTCGTAGAACATGGCGGAGTCCACGGGCTCGTTCTGCATCCGGAGCATCCAGCCGCAGATGAGGGCCGCGTGACGGAAGGTGCCCCGCAGCTCGTGGGAGGGGTTCCACTCGTTGCAGGTGGTCTCGCAGTCCGTGAGTCCGGCTTCGTCCAGCTTTCGTCTGGCGTACCGGGCGAACTCCGCCGTCTCCTCGATCCCGGCGTAGGAGTGCCAGGAGAAGAAGTCCAGGGGTGAGCCGTGGGCGCGGATATAGGCCAGAAAGCCGTCGAAGAAGGTGAGGAAGTAGTCGGAGCGCGGATCCCCGGGGTTTTTCAGGGCGTAGAAGCCGCAGGAGGCATAGCCGCCCACCCGGATCTCCGGGAACTCCTCCTTCAGCCGCTTCGCCGCAGCGTCGTAGAGCTCATAATACTGCTCCGCGGTGCCGGTCCACATCTCGTTCAGCTTCGGGTCCACGTGGTTCTCCGGCTCGTTCCAGATCTCCCAGTAGCGGATATTGTGATGGAATCCGTCGGCCCAACCCTCGTTGTAGTGGCGGACCACACCGGCGCAGATCTCCGCCCATTTGGCAAAATCCTTCGGCGGGTGGATGCGGTAGGCCTTGAAGCGGGCGTAGTTCTCGATGGTGACGCCCAGGCGGAAGAAGGGCTCCACTCCCGCGTCCGTCAGGGCCTTGATCAAGAGATCGGTGAAGGTGAAGTCGTAGGAGGCGGGATCGGCGGGGTCTGCGTCGAAGTCCCGGAAGAGGTTGGGAATATCCACGAAGAGATTGTTCCCGAAGCATCCGCCCACGTCATGGAGGCGGGAGAAGGGAATCCCGGCGGGGGTGAGCCAGCGGCGGATGCGGGAAAAGTCCACGCCGACAAAGGGGGGCTGACCGACGCCGTGGAGGGGTTTTATATGGGGGGAAGCGGACATAAGGAGCTCCTTTCACAACAGTCCCTGACGTCGCGTGCGCGGGAGCAGGGAAGACAATACTGCGGGTTTGGCCGGGGTTATTCATGTGGACAAACCGGCAAAGGGGAATTTATTGTTACCTATATTCTTTTCTCTTTTATTAACCATTTAATAATCTTTTCAGCTCTGCTTTCGAGTGTAGGCATTTCCTCTTTACCGAAGAATTTCAATTCATAGCTTTCACCATCAGTGATTTTCATCTCTCCATTCACATCTTCCGCCAGGTACAGAGCCACTACTGAATATAGTTCATCACCATTTGGATATTTAAAATAGAAATCTGGTCCTGAAAACAAATGAATAAAGGAGAATCTCTCTGCAGATAGCCCAGTTTCCTCTCTTAGCTCTCTTGCTGCTGTCTCTTCGAGTGTTTCTCCTAACTCAAGCGCACCGCCAGGAATCCCCCAAGTGTTTGTGTCGGAACGAAGATTCAATAGTATTTTACCGTCTATTAAAACAACAACAGTCGCACCAACTGACAACATCGGTGCATTACCGATGTACTTTCTCATTTCACTTATATAACTCATTATCTGTTCCCTCACAAATCCCGATCTGCCGGTCTCATTTCAATCGCGGCATACAGTCGGCGTTCTTCGGCGCATAAGGGACTGAGATGAAGTCCTTCTATTTGCTGGGGCAGGGCGACATACTGTCTCCGGATTCCACTGTTCATGCGCAATGTCACGCGATGGGGGAGGTGCTGTTTATTCCGCCGCCTCGAAGATCTTGTCGCAGAGACGGGCGAATTCCAGGGTCATGGCGTGGGAGCAGACCGGGCTTTCCGTTAGGCCCTCCCGGACGCATCGGACAGCCTCTTCGATCTCGTAGGTGAAGCCGTTTTCGGTTTTGTTGTCGATGAAATGCTCCGTCAGGCGGCCCCTCTGCCAGAGGTATGCCTCGTTCCCCACGTGGGAATGGGGAAGAACGATGCGGCCCTCGGTGCCCTCGATGATGAGGCGTTCGTCGGGAGAGCAGGCCACGGTGGACCGGCAGACCCCGATGGCGCCGCCCTCGAACCGGAGCAGGACCGCGTCCGTGGCGTCCACGCCGGTCTCCATCTTCGCCGCCTCCACGGACGCGCGCAGGACGGGCCGGTCCATCACCCAGGTCAGCACGTCGTAGGCATAGACCGTGATGTCCAGCGCCGCGCCGCCGCCCAGCTTCGGGTTGTTGATGCGGTTCTCCGGATCGGAGGAGGCGCGGAAGCCGATGGACATCTCCCCGAAGACCGGCTTTCCGATCAGGCCCTCCGCCAGCCACTGCCGGGCCTTCATGACGGGGGGCAGGAACCGGGACCACATGGCCTCCATGGCGAAGATTCCCTTTTCCTCCGCCCGACGGAAGAAGGTCTCGGCCTCCCGGCTGTTCTGGAACATGGATTTTTCGCAGAGAACGGGGGTGTCGTAGTCCAGGCAGAGCATGCAGAGGGTGAAATGGGCGTCGTGGGTGACGGCGATGTAGACGCAGTCGGGACGCTCCCGCCGCAGCATCTCCTCGTAGCTGTCGTAGGCGGCGGGCAGATTGTGACGGGCGGCGAAGCTCTCGGCTCTCTCCATGGATTTGGAGGAAATGGCGCAGACCTCGCAGTCCGGGATCAGGCGCACGGCATCGCAGAATTTGTTGGCAATGCCGCCGGCTCCCATTACGGCGAAACGGAACGGTTTCATGGCGCGGCTCCTTCTTCTGTAAATCGTTGTCAGGTAAATTATACCGTCCGGCGGAGCCTTTGTCAACGGCGGGTGCAAAAAAAGAAAAAGCGTCTTTTTCAGACGGGGGAATTTTGTGAAAAAAATACGTTGCGCATCCGCCGGGGTGTGTGCTATAATAGGAAAAACTCAAATCCGGAGGTCAGTTATGCCCCAGACTAACGTTCGTCCCGAAACCATGCAGCGCATCACCACGCCCGAGCTCGCCGAAGCCTTCATCGCGGAACAGATCGCGGAGCTTCGCGCCCAGATCGGGGACAACAAGGTTCTCCTCGCCCTGTCCGGCGGCGTGGATTCGTCCGTTGTGGCGGCCCTTCTCATCAAGGCCGTAGGGAAGCAGCTCACCTGCGTGCACGTGAATCACGGCCTCATGCGCAAGGGCGAGAGCGAGCAGGTCATCGACGTGTTCCGGAACCAGCTGGGCGCGAATCTGGTTTACGTGGACGCCACGGACCGGTTCCTCGACAAGCTGGCGGGCGTTTCCGATCCCGAAACCAAGCGCAAGATCATCGGCGCGGAGTTCATCGACGTGTTCGCGGAAGAGGCGGACAAGCTGGAGGGCGTGAAGTTCCTGGGTCAGGGCACGATCTACCCCGACATCCTGGAGTCCAAGGACGGCGTGAAGGCCCATCACAACGTGGGCGGCCTGCCGGAGAAGTACGATTTCGAGCTGGTGGAGCCCGTGAAGCTGCTCTTCAAGGACGAGGTCCGCGTGGTGGGCAAGGCGCTGGGTCTGCCGGATAATATGGTGTACCGTCAGCCGTTCCCGGGTCCCGGTCTGGGCGTGCGGTGCCTGGGCGCCATCACCCGCGACCGTCTGGCCGCTCTGCGCGAGGCGGACGCCGTGGTGCGCGAGGAGATCGAAAAGGCTGTGGCGGAAGGAAAGGCCGCTCCCATCTGGCAGTACTTCGCGGTGGTGCCGGACATGAGAGCCACGGGCGTGGAGAACGGCAAGCGCCGCTTTGACTGGCCGGTCATCATCCGCGCGGTGAACACAGTGGACGCCATGAGCGCGACGGTCCCCGCGCTGGACTTCGCCGTGCTGAACGCCATCACGAACCGCATTCTCGCCGAGGTCCCCGGCGTGTGCAGAGTGCTGTACGACCTCACCCCGAAGCCGGTGGGGACGATTGAGTTCGAATAATAAATTTTGTGCATACCATCCCGCAAAGTCTTTGATTTGCAAGGCTTTGCGGGATTTCTCTTTTTCTGTGGCTACATCGTGGCTACACGGGGCAGGTTTTTGCAGCCGTCAGTCGGAGGACATGAACGCCTCGAACTGTCTGGCTACTTCCGCCTGCCTGTCGGGGTAGAGGTGGCCGTAGGTGTCCAGCGTCGTCTGGATTTTTTCATGACCAAGACGATCCTGAAGCAGCTTCGGAGCGATGTTCATCTCGATCAGGGCCGCCACATGGCTGTGACGAAGGTCGTGCACGCGTATGCGCTTCACACCGGATCGGTCGCATCCGGCTTTGAGCTCATAATCAAGAAAGTGCTTCGTATAGGGAAAGAGGCGGTCGTCCGGCTCAAGGCCGTAGCACTGGTCGATATACTCTCTGAGGCAGACCTTGAGGGATTCGGGAATGGAAATCACGCGGTTGCTCTTCGGCGTTTTCGGCGTCGTGATGATGTCCTCGCCCTTGATGCGCTGGTAGTTCTTGTTGACACGGAGCGTGGAGTTTTCAAAGTCGATGTCCGCCGGAGTCAGAGCCAGCAGTTCTCCTTCCCGGATGCCGGTATAGTACATGGTCATGAAGATGGCGTAGGACACCGGGTGATCCATCATGCAGTCGATGAACCGGAGGAACTCCTCCTTCGTCCAGAACAGCATTTCGCTTGCGCGGGATTTCCCGATGCTTCCGGCTTTCCTGCAGGGATTTTCTTTCAGATCGTAGTACTGAACCGCATAGTTGAAGATGGCTGAGAGCTGGTTGTTGATGGTTTTCAGATAGGTCTCCGAATACCCGCTGCCTTCCTCGTCCCGATACTCGGTGAGGCTGTTCTGCCAGCGTCTCACATCGGTCGGTCTGATTTCGTTCAGCGGCATCTTTCCGAAGTAGGGCGTGATCTTGAGGTTGATCAGGAACCGCTTGTTCTCCATCGTGGATTTCTTGAGCCGGTGCTCCATGTCCGCGAGGTACAGCTCAATGAAGTCCCGGAACAGCATCCCGAGGGAAGACGTCGCCTGATTCAGAAATGTTCTCTCCCACTCCTGCGCTTCTTTCTTTGTATTGAAGCCTCTTTTTTTCTTGTGAACGGTCTTGCCCGTCCAGTCGGTGACGCGGATCTGCGCCATCCATTTTCCTGTTGCTTTGTCTTTTGTGACCGACATGTTTCTCCTTTCTTCCAGAATTCGATTTCCCATCGTTGTGCGCGCTAATCGTTATCCTGGCTCTCGTCTTCCAGTGAGACACCGGCATAGTATGCGAGAGTCCGATCCTTCCATCTTCGATAGTCGTCCTTCACAGAGGGGAGGGTTGGCCTGCCGTATGTGATGGACAGATCATCCCGTTCGTCGCTCCATTCTTCAAGAAAGAGGCACATATCCTGATTCCACTCGGATTTCCGCTCTTTCCCGTTGAAAACAAGGGAACATACCCACCCGTCGCTGCGCGGAGGCTTTTTGACTTCAATGTCAAAGCGTATTCCGGGAACATCTTCCAGTTTGAACAGAAGCTGGATTACGTCGGCAAAATTCGTAACCGGACTTGTGTCCTTCTGGTATCCGAGAATGAAAGTCGGCGTCGTGTTCAAATAGGAAGAGAGCTCATCCAGAACGGAGATGGGGATTTCAATCTCCCCCGTTTCGTATTTCTGTACGGTTCGGAGGGATTTGCGGAGCATGTCCGCCAGCTCCTGCTGGCTGTACCCCTTTTTCTTGCGGAGTTCTTTGATTCGCTGACCGATTTCAGCGTAGTCCAGTTTGCTCATGGTTTCATCACCTCGTCCACATTATACCACAAAGAAAAACGAATTTCAAGTACATATTTTCAGATTTTCCTCTTGACAGGGAGTCCAGGCCGTGCTATAATGAAGGCGAATTGAAAGTGCGCATTTTCAAGGGAAATCCGATCGTTCCTCCAGAAAAGCGTATCGTCGATTCACAATCCCACCATTAATTAAGGAGGAAACATGAGAGCACAGTTCATCACCGCAAACGAAGTCGCCGAGGTCATGGGGATCAGCCGGAGCAAAGCCTATCAGCTGGTCAGGCAGCTGAACCGGGAGTTGAAGGAGCAGGGGTACATCACCGTGGCGGGCAAGTGTCCGATTCAGTACTTCAAGCAGAAGTTCTTCGGGTTCCAGATCGGGGAGGAGGCAAAACAGTGATCAAGAAAAGGACGGCGGCACAGAAGGCTGCGACGGAAGCGAAGAAGAACAAGGATGACTACAACCGCTGGCGGAGCCGTCAGACGTCCTTCCGGTTGTCGGAAGAGGAGTTTGCGCAGCTTTCCATGTACGTGAAGCTGTCGGGCAAGAGCAAGCAGGAATACATCACGGACCGTGTTCTCAACCGGGATGTGGTGGTTCAGGGAAACACCCGGGTGTTCAAAGCCCTCCGGGACACGCTGGGCGAGGTCCTCGCGGAACTGCGCAGGATCGAAGCGGGCGGGGAGGTTTCGCCGGAGCTGAACGGGACGATCCGGATGATCGCGGGGATCATGGACGGGCTCCGCGGGGAGGATGACAAAGGATGATTTTCGAAGAAAAAACGACCGTTCCGGTATCGTCTGCTGCAACAGACGCGGAACAGCCGTGCACAATGATTGCAAATCCAAGTATAGCAGAAAATCCGGCGGAAGTCAATCCGCCGGACGGAAATTCCGACGAACTGGCACGGTATATGCGTGAAATGCACCTCCAAATGCTGCCAGGGTACATGCGGACGGTCACCATGAACGACCTGTTCGACGTGTCCTACCCCGCCCGGCCTCCGGTGATCGACGGGCTCTTGTACTCCGGCACCTACATCTTTGCCGGCGCGCCGAAGGTCGGGAAATCGTTCTTCATGGCACAGCTGGCCTACCATATCAGCACGGGGCGGGATCTCTGGGACTACCCTGTGCGGAGGGGGACGGTTCTGTATCTGGCTCTGGAAGATGATTATCACAGATTGCAGGAACGGCTTTACCGGATGTTTGGGACGGAAGGAGCGGAAAACCTCTTCTTCTCCGTGGAGGCCAAGAGCCTGAAGGACGGACTGGACGAACAGCTCCGTACTTTCCTGCACGACCATCCGGATACCCGGCTCATCATCATCGACACCCTCCAAAAGGTCCGGGCATCCGGGAGCGAGGGGTACAGCTACGCGGCCGATTATGAGGTGATCAACACCATGAAGCAGCTTGCCGACGCCAGCGGGATCTGCATCCTTCTCGTCCATCATACGAGGAAAGCGTCCTCGGGGGACAGGTTCGAGATGATCTCCGGGACAACGGGACTTCTCGGAGCGGCGGACGGAGCGTTCCTCCTTCAGAAGGACAAACGGACGGACGACGAGGCGATCATGGACATTACTGGCCGGGACCAGCCGGATCAGCGGCTCCACCTGAAACGCGACCCGGAGCGGCTGACGTGGGAACTGGAAAGCGCGGAGACCGAAACCTGGAAAGCCCCGCCCGATCCGATTCTCGGCACCATTGCCGAACGGCTGGAATCCTCACCTGTATGGGAGGGAACCTCGACGGAGCTGGCCGGATTGATCGGAACGGATCTGAAACCGAACCAGCTCTCCCGGCACCTGAACGTGAACGCGGGCAGGCTGGAGGATGAATACGGAATCCGCTACGAAACCTCCCGAACCGGAGAGCGGCGGACGATCCGACTGACAGCCTCTCATCCCGCGGTGTGACGGGCAAGGGTGACGGTGACGATGGGTCCCTTTGATTCATCGTCACCATCGTCACCCGGTATCATGCAAAAAGTGAATGTGCCGAAAACCGTTGTAATATAATGGATTCGGCAGTATGGAGCAAATGAATCAAAGAAGGGCCGGTGACGGTGAATGACGATGATGACGATGTTCTTGGGACAGCGGCAGATCGTCATGGGGGGACCTCCCAACCCCGCCGAGCGGACAAGAGCGGATGGGCTGCGGTGCCGATCCGCTCCCTGCCCGGGAAACGTCCGCAGACGGGGAACGGGCATGACGGATGAACCGGGGGACACAGGACCGCGGGGCAGACGGCAGAGGATTCCGCAGAATCCGCATCCCCCTCGGAGAGCCCACGGCCATGGCACTTTGCAGACGCCCTGCGTATGAAAGTGTCATAGTGGGTTATTACACTTCCGCAGAAGTGCATCCCCTCCAAAATTACCGGACCCACAAACGAAAGGAGACTTTACCTGAGACACGACGGAAAAGACCGGACCACGGTGAGAAACGCCAACCTCACCAGAGAGAAAATCACGAACGTCCA
>CACYWX010000038.1 GCA_902778205.1 uncultured Ruminococcus sp.
TCAAGACCACTGTGCCGCCGAAGTTCCTCGACGTGAATCTGAAGGCGTTCGAGCTGGGCTACAACTACTGAGGGCAGAGGAAAAAAAGCATGGCCTATTTACACGAAGACATCGAAAAAATGCCCCGCGAGCAGCTCAAAAAGCTCCAGAGCGAGCGCCTCGTGGCGCAGGTGAAGCGGTGCTATGAAAACGTCGAGTGCTTCCGAAACCGCATGGACGAGGCAGGCCTGAAGCCCGGCGATATCCACGGCGTGGAGGATCTGCACCGCCTGCCGTTCTCCTACAAAAAAGACCTGCGCGACTATTATCCCTACGGCCTGTTCGCCGAGCCCCTGAAGAACATCCGCCGCGTGCACGCGTCGTCCGGCACGACGGGCAAGCGCATCGTGGTGGGCTACACGCAGAACGACCTCGACATGTGGGCCGACTGCGTGGCGCGCATGCTCACGGCCATCGGTGGCCTGGGATTCTTCGAGTGACGTAACCGTTTTTATGAACTGTAAATAAGAACTAACCCCATTCCTACGCAAATGAGAACGATAGAACTGGAAGAGGCCCGGCGCCTCGTTGCCGAGGGCGGAAACCTGCCCCGCGCCCGGCGCATGGAACTGCAACAGGAGCGGTTGCACGAACTGGTGGCGTATGTACGCAGTCATTCTCCCTATTTCGCACGCCACTATGCCGACGTGCCTGCCGACTTCAGCCTGGCCAGCCTGCCTCCTACGGATAAGCCCACACTCCTGGCAAACTACGACGACTGGGTGACCGACCGCCGTATCCACCTCGACGATGTGCTTGACTATGTGAGGCGCGATGCATCGAAAGACCAGAGCCGCTTCCTGGGCGATTACACCGCTCTGCGCACGTCGGGCTCTACGGGCAATCCGCTGCCTATGGTGCGTGACGACTACCACAACAAAATCCACGGGCAACTCATCGCACAGCGACTGCTCGCAGGCGCCAATGCCGATGCCATGGATATCTCGAAGCACCGCCGCGCATCGGTTATCCATCTGTCCAACGGGGCGTCAAGCTATGGCGCCTTCCTCCGGATGAAAGCCGCCCACCCCGACTTCGCCGACAATCTGCTGGGCATCTCGGTGCTTGAGCCTATCGACGTCATCGTGGGGAAACTCAATGCCTTCCAGCCGGAAACCATGGCGGGCTATCCCTCCCGGGCTGCCAAAGGAGATCCCGTTTCGCTGGCCTACGAGATCCACAATCACGGAGCCGGACGGTGCAGCTGGGACCACACGGCCATGCTGGAAGCGGTCCGGCCCGGCGTATACTGGAATTACCATGCCTTCGGACGAATTACCGTGGACGAGGCGATGGTGACGCACTGGTCCCCCGACGCCGGAGCCCGCCACTCCTACCTGCTCCCGAAGGCGGACTACGAGGAGATCCGGCAGGTCATCGACGATTTGGTGGACGGGAAGTGACCGCTCCTTTGGCAGTGCGGTTTATAAAGATTCAAAAAGGCAGGGATCGTTTCATAGCTCCCTGCCCTTTGTCATGCCTCCCGACGCGCCCTTTCCGGGCCGGTCTTCCCTTCCGACGGTCTCCCTCAGGAAAGAGCCGGTCCCGCACGGCGTTAAATGAAAATCAGAGCCGCGTTAATTTTCTGTAAATCCCTTAAAAATGTCCCCGTTTCGCTCAACCATCCGCGGATCCGTTTCAAATAGCCCTTGACAACCCTCTGTTTTTGAGATATAATATCTAATATCAAACGTCGTCTCCCCGCAGATTTGGTGAGACTGACGGAAAAAACTAATTTTTCGTTTCATTTCAAACCAAAGGAGTACAGCATGAAAAAGATCCTTTCAGCGCTCTTGGCAGCCTTGATGGCGTCCTCCGCGCTCCTGATGTCCGCATGCTCCAACAGCGGCCAGGACGAAAAGGAGACCACCCCTCAGGCCACGAGCAATCCGACGGCCGACGCTCAGGAGGAGGTCAACGAGGAAGAGCTGACCGACCTGGAGCTGAGACAACTCATCCCCGACGATCTGCCGGAGGAAAAGTACGGCGGCGAGGAATTCCGCGTGGTCACCAACGACGGCGACCAGTACGAAGAGGAGATCTGGGTGGAAGAATCCAACGGCGAAGCCTGCAACGACGCGGTGTACAACCGGAACATCCGCATCGAGGACCGCTTCGACGTCAAGATCTTCTGCGAGAGAAACTCCTCTCCCGCCAGCCTGCCCAAGACCCTGTCCCAGGCGGGCACCATGGACTATCACATCGTCGGTCTCTACGACTATCAGTCCTATACGCCCATCAACGCCCAGGCGCTCCTGAACTGGTATGACACGCCCCACGTCAACACCGAAAAGCCCTGGCACAACAAGCTGGCCAACGACGACGCCACGGTCAACCACATCCTCTACACCATCTGCTCCGACCTGGCCACCACGTCCATGACCTACACCCACGCCATCTTCACCAACCTGGATCTGGCCGCGAACTACGGCTACTCCGCCAGCGACCTGTACGGCGTCGTGAACGAGGGCAAGTGGACCATCGACTATGTGTCCGAGATCATCAAGGACATGTACGTTGACGTCAACGGCGACGGCAAGAAGGACATCAACAACGACCAGTTCGGCTTCGGCTATCAGGTCACCAACCCCGCCGACGTGTGGTTCAACGCCTTCGGCGGACACTACACCGGCCGCGACGAGAACGGCAACGTCATCGTCACTTTCATGAGCGACCAGACCGTCTCCGAGCTGGAGAAGCTGCTGCAGTTCCACTACGAGAACCCCGGCTTCGCCAAGCTGACCACCCAGTACGACGAGCAGAAGTGGTTCTTAGACCAGAAGCTGGTGTTCGCCCCCATGCGCTTCTACGCCGCCTTCGCCACCCTGCGCGATATGGACGCCTCCTACACCATGCTGCCCTATCCGAAGTGGAACGAGGAACAGCAGGAGTATTACACCAACGCGGACGACAAGTTCACCGTCTTCGCCCTGCCGACTCCCTCCTATAACGCCATCGATTTCATCGGCGTCATCTACGAGGCTCTCTGCGCCGAATCCTACAAGACCGTTTACCCGGTGTACTACGACGTGGCTCTGAAGGGCAAGTACTCCACCGACGCCGAGACCGCCGACATGGTTGAGCTGATCATGGCGGGCCGTCTCTTCGACTTCTCCTTCCAGTTCGGCGAGAGCGTCTTCCAGAGAATCCCCTACATGTTCCGCGACTGCATCAACGACAACAACGCCAACATCGCCTCCAAGTACAAGAGCATCCAGAAGGCCATGAACAAGGGCATGGAAAAGAACTTCAACAAGGTCTACCATCTGGACGGCTGATCCTGATCTGCTGAGGCTCCGGATTTATCCGGACGCTGTATGATCCCCGATTCAAAAGCTCCGCCGCGCTTCTGCAGCGGAGTTTTTTCGCGCCTTTTTCACGCGCTTGACAAACGGCGCGGCGCGTGGTATTCTATACAATGACATCATACCATTCCGATCCGGCAAAGGAGACAGACCATGAGCTTCAAAATCGCCTTCATCGGAGCGGGCAGCGTGGGCTTCACCCGGCGGCTCCTCTCCGACCTTCTCACCGTTCCGGAGTTTCACAACATCGAGGTGTCCTTCATGGACATCAACCCGCAGAACCTCGACATGGTGTACCGGCTCTGCCAGCGGGACATCGACGAAAACGGCCTGAACATCAAGATCAAGCCCACCCTGGACCGCAGAGAAGCCTTCCGGGACGCCAAGTACGTCATCAACGCCGTCCGCATCGGCATGCTGGAGGCGTTTGAAAAGGACATCGAGGTGGCGCTACGCTACGGCGTGGACCAGTGCGTGGGCGATACCCTGGCGGCGGGCGGCATCATGTACGGCCAGCGCGGGATCCCGCAGATCCTGGATTTTTGTAAAGACATCCGCGAGGTGGCCGCGCCCGGGTGCATCCTCCTGTCCTATTCCAACCCCTGCGCCATGATGACCTGGGCGGCCAACAAGTACGGCCATGTGCAGACCGTGGGCCTCTGCCACGGCGTCCAGGGAGGACACGCGCAGATTGCCGGAGCCCTCGGATACAAGCAGAGCGAGGTGGACATCACCGCCGCCGGCCTGAACCACCAGACCTGGTACGTCAGGGTCTCCCACAACGGCGAGGACCTGACGGAGAAGATCCTCCCCGCCTACGAGGCCAACGAATGGCTGTCCAAGACCGAAAAGGTCCGCATCGACATGCTGAAGCGCTTCGGCTATTACTCCACCGAATCCAACGGCCACCTGTCCGAGTACGTGGCCTGGTACCGGAAGAACCCCGAGGAAATCAACAAATGGCTGGATCACGCGGGCGGCTGGTCCAACGGCGAGACCGGCGGCTATCTCCGGGTCTGCCGGGAAGGGCGCAACTGGTTCGAGACCGACTTCCCCAACTGGCTGGCGGCTCCCGCCAACAAATTCGTCCCGGAACAGCGGTCCCAGGAGCACGGCTCCTACATCATCGAGGCCCTGGAGACCGGACGGACCTACCGCGGCCACTTCAACGTCATGAACGAGGGAACCATCACCACCCTGCCCTATGAGTGCGTGGTGGAGGTCCCCGGGTATGTGGACAGAAACGGCATCAGCATCCCGAAGGTGGGAGACCTGCCTCTCGGATGCGCCGCGGTCTGCTCCCAGTCCTCCTGGGTCCAGCGGCTGTCCGTGGAGGCGGCTGTGTCGGGCGACCGGAAGCTGCTCGTTCAGGCCATGATGATGGACCCCCTGACCGGCGCCCTGCTGACCACCCTGGAGATCGACCAGATGGTGGACGAGTACCTGATCGAGGAGGCCGAATGGCTGCCCCAGTACGCGGAGGAGATCGAAAAGGCAAAGCTCCGCATGGAAGAGCGCAAGGCGAACGGCTCCTTCATCACGAAGCACCGGAACGACGCCGGAGCCGCGAAGATCCACGAGAAGACCGTGGAGGAGATGCAGGCCGAGGCGGACGAGAGACGGAAGCTGGCCGCGAAAACCGACAAGACCCACTGAAGCAGTCCCGCGGGACAATAAGGAGGTCCTCACCATGAAAAAAACGCTGTGCCTTCTGCTGGCTCTGACCCTGACCGCAGCCGCCCTCTCCGCCTGCTCCGGGGACGATGACGCGCCGCAGACATCCGACGACATCACGCCCGCCGTATCCGAGACCCCGGCGGAGGTCCCGGCTGAAACGGAGGCTCCCGTCCTCCGCTCGGCCGATCTCCTTCCGGCGGCGGACTTCGGCGGAGCAGATTACCGGATCCTCGGGCGGGAGTACGCCAAGCTGGGGAACCTGCCCGCCATGGAGTTCGCCGTGGAGGAGCTGAACGGAGAGATCATCAACGACACCGTCTATCAGCGCAACCGCACCGTGGAGGACAACTTCAACGTGTCCATCACCGCTGAAACGGGCGCCGCGGCCTCCCTGATCCCCACGTCGGTGGCCGCCGGGGACGGAACCTGGGATCTGGCCTGGGCCCACGTCAACGATATGGCGACCCTCTCCCTGGGCGGGAACCTGGCCAATTACTACGACGTGCCCCACATCGACCTGTCCGGCCAATGGTGGAATCAGCTGGCCGTGGAGTCCCTGACCTATGGCGGAAAATGCTTCCTGCAGATGAACTACATCCCCTTCACCGGCGTCATGCTGTCCCACGCACTGTTCTACAACATGGCGATTCTGGACCGGTACGAGCTGACCTCTCCCACGGTGTACGTGAACGAGAACCGCTGGACCTTCGACGAATTCCGCTCCATGGCCGAGTCCGTCCATACGGATGAAAACGGGGACGGCGTTCAGGACGAGGGGGATCTCTACGGCCTGCTGTCCTCCCACGGCACCTCCGGCCAGGCCATGTCCATCGCCATGGGCGTCCGGCCCATCGAGATCTCCCCCGACGGAGAGATCGGCCTCACCATCGTCAGCGACCGGAGCCAGTCCGTTCTGGAGGCCCTGGTGTCTCTGACCCACTCCCCCTCCTCCTGGCTCATCACCGATTATTCCAAGGAAAACGATCTGGCGAGGATGTTCGTGAACGGCCGCGGACTCTTCTACTCCGGATTTCTGACGGACGCCTACCAGTTCTTCCGCGATATGGAGGAGGACTACGGCCTGTCGGTCTTCCCCAAGTGGGAGGCCTCCGACGAGCGGTACATCACCACCGTCACGGGCGGCACCGGCCTGTTGGGCATCCCGAAGGTCACCGCCGACATGGACCGCACCGGGCAGATCACCGAGGCGCTGGCCATCGAGAGCTGCTATGACATCTACCCCGCCGTGTTTGAGACGGTCATCAGCGGCAAGCTGCTGCGGGATCCGGATTCCCAGCGCATGTTCCGCCTGCTCATGGACGGTCTGGAGGTCAGCTTCGCCCGCACCTACAAGTACGCGGCCTACACCGACCTCTTCGCCGAGCTCACGGCCTCCGGCTCCACGGACCTGGCATCCGCCGCCGCGAAGCAGGAAAAGCCCGCCCTCAAGCACTACGAAAAGGTCCTGGCCTCCTTCGACAACGCCGGCTGATCCGGTTCCCATAACCATAAAGGTCCTGCCATGCTCATACGCGGCGGGACCTTTTCCTGTGTACGGAGAGAACGAAAAAAACAGCGCGCTCTTCCCTTCCGCGGTTCAACCGCCACATGGGGAAAAGCGCGCCGTTCGATGATTTGGGATCCCTCCGCCGTCAGACCGCCTTCACCGGCGCGGCCAGACGCTCCGCGTTCCCGTGGAAGAAGGCCTCCAGAATTTCCGGAGCAAGGCCCAGTCCCTCGATGAAGGGCACGAGCTCGTCGTCGAAGTAGTCCCGGGCGTAGACGAACCGGTCCGGATGGGCCTCCATGAGCCGCTTCGTGTAGGCAGGATCCCGCTGAAGAGCGATCCGGCAGGAGCCCGCCGAGCAGTCGCAGTAGAGATTGGGATACCGGTCCAGCAGCTCCCCGATCCGTCCTCCCGGCAGGACCGGCCCCCGGGGATAGGCCTCCGTCAGACCCCGGTCGTCCCCGGAGATGTGGCACCAGAAGCCCGGCGCGTGACCCAGAAAATTGGTCTCCGGACAGAGCCTCAGCACCCGCTCCAGCGTGTCGATGTCCCCGCCGTACCACCAGTGCCGCCTCGGAAATTCCGCCCCCGTGGACTGGGCCAGCGGATAGTCGAAGTGCATGGTCACGGGCAGGCCCTCCTCCCCGCAGTACCGGTAGAAATCAATGGCGTCCGGATTGTCGTACATCATCCGCAGCTTCAGCTCCCCGCAGACCTGCACCCCGTAGGTCCGGACCGCGGCCCGCATCTTCTGAATGGCGGCCGGCCTGCGCGGATCGGCGCAGTACCCCAGAATGAACCGCTCCGGAGCCCGCTCCTTGTAGGACCAGCACAGGCGGAGCGGCGCGGGATAGTCCCGGTCCCCCATGGCGGTGGCGAAGGCCCATACGGTGCGGGGATCGTATTCTCCCTCCGGGCATTCCCAGGTGAGGAGCCAGGTCTTCGCAATGCCTTTTTCGTCCATGTCGGCAATATGCCGCTCGAAGCTCCGGCCGTGATAGTCCGGATGGTTGTGGGCGTCGATCTTCATCCCGTCCTCCTTTTCCTCTCCCCGGCAAAGGCGCCTCCGCCCCGTCGGCTCTTTTTTCTCTCTTCCGAAACGCCTTTCCTACAGAATGTGCCCGGCGAAATACAGCTGTCCGGGGATGGAGCGGACGTATTCCTCCACCGGCCCGCAGAACAGCACCGTGTCCGACATGTGGAGCACCGTTCCGTCCACCGCCTCCGGATCCGCCATCACCACGGCGCACCCGTCCTCCTCCCGGATCCGGGCAATTTCCGCGAACAGATCGTCCCTTGCGGCGGCGTCCAGCCCCTTCAGCGGCTCGTCCAGCAGAAGGAGCCTCTTCCGTCCGCAGAGAGCCCGGGCCAGGAACACCCGCTGTCTCTGCCCGCCGGAGAGCTCCCCGACCCGCCGCTTCTCCAGATCCGCGATCCCGAGCCGTTCCAGCTGCTCCGTCACCATGGCCCGCTCGGCGCGTCCCACGAACAGATGCTTCATCTGCCCGAGGCATCCCGCCAGCACCGTGTCCCGGACCGTGGCGGCACCCCGGACCTCGCTCTCCTGTGGCATGCATCCGATCTCCTCCCGCCGCAGTCCGTTTTCCCGGATCACCGCGCCTTCCATGGGCTCCAGCGCGCCCAGCATGGTGGCGATCAGCGCGCTTTTTCCCGAGCCGACGGGGCCCACCAGCGAGACGTATTCCCCCGCGTGGACCGTCAGTCCGATCCCGCGGCACAGCACGGCCTCCCCGTATCCCACGGCGAGATCCCGGCAGGTGAGAATGGCGTTGTCCGGCGCGGCGCAGTTCATAGGGCGTCTTCCTCCTTCACCGCCCGGATTCATCGGACGGTTTTCGTCATTATAGCACAATCCCCGCCGAAAGTACAGGGAATCCGGGAAATTCCCGTCCCGCGGAGGTCAGAACGCCTGAGAAACGCGCCTCCCCGCCCGCTTTTTTCGCCGATTCGCCAAAACGGACCGAAATTCGTCCTCCCTGCTTGCAATCCGGCCCCGCCTGCGCTATAATAAATGAAAACCGTTTCAGCGCGCCTGCGTGAGGAGGAGCCTATGCCGAACGTATCGGAGTATTTCGGCACTCTCGTTTTCAACGATTCCGTCATGAAAGCCCGTCTGCCCCGCGATACCTACCGGTCCCTGAAGAAAACCATGGACGAGGGCACCGGACTGGATCCCGCCCTGGCCGACGTGGTGGCCAACGCCATGAAGGACTGGGCCATCGAAAAGGGATGCACCCATTTCACCCACTGGTTCCAGCCCCTCTCCGGCGTCACGGCGGAAAAGCACGACAGCTTCATCTCCCCCGCCGGAGACGGCAAGATCATTATGGAGTTCTCCGGCAAGGAGCTGGTGCGCGGCGAACCGGACGCCTCCTCCTTCCCCTCGGGCGGACTGCGCGCCACCTTCGAGGCCCGGGGCTATACCGCCTGGGACCCCACCGCCTACGCCTTCATCAAGGACCGGACCCTCTGCATCCCCACGGCGTTCTGCTCCTACGGCGGCCACGCGCTGGACATGAAGACGCCCCTGCTCCGTTCCATGGACGCCCTGAACACTCAGGCCATGCGGATCCTGCGGCTGTTCGATCCCCGGACGCCCGTCACCCGCGTTCACACCTACGTGGGCCCTGAGCAGGAATATTTCCTGGTCCCCAAGAAGCTCTACGAACAGCGGCGGGACCTGATCTTCACCGGGCGGACCCTCTTCGGCGCGCGTCCTCCCAAGGGTCAGGAGCTGGACGACCACTATTTCGGCACCCTCAAGCCCCAGGTGGACGCCTTCATGAAGGAGCTGGACGAGGAGCTCTGGAAGCTGGGCATCCTGGCGAAGACCGAGCACAACGAGGCCGCCCCCGCCCAGCATGAGCTGGCTCCCATCTACTGCCGCACCGGCATGGCCGCGGACCACAACCAGCTCACCATGGAGATGATGCAGAAGATCGCCAAGCGGCACGATCTGGTCTGCCTGCTCCACGAAAAGCCGTTCATGGGCGTCAACGGCTCCGGCAAGCACAACAACTGGTCCCTCGGCACCGGCGACGGAGCGAACCTGCTGACCCCCGGCGACACCCCTGCGGAAAACGCCCAGTTCCTGCTCTTCCTCTGCGCCGTCATCAAGGCCGTGGACGAATATCAGGACCTGCTCCGCATCAGCACCGCCACCGCCGGAAACGACCATCGTCTTGGCGCGGCGGAGGCTCCCCCGGCCGTGGTGTCCATCTTCCTGGGGGACGAGCTGACCGCCATTCTGGACGCGCTGGAGGCCCACAAGACCTACGACCCCAAGGAGAAGATCCGGCTCCAGCTGGGCGTGGACGCGCTTCCGTCCTTCCCCATGGACAACACGGACCGCAACCGCACCTCCCCCTTCGCCTTCACGGGCAACAAATTCGAGTTCCGCATGGTGGGCTCCTCCCAGTCCATCGCCGACTGCAACACCGCCCTGAACACCGCCGTGGCCGAGGCGCTCCGGGTATTCGCGGACCGGCTGGAGGCCGCCGACGATTTCACCTACATGCTGAACCACCTGATCCGCAAGACCGTCCGGGAGCACCGCCGCATCATCTTCAACGGCAACGGCTACGACGAGGCCTGGATCCGGGAGGCCGTGGAGGAGCGGGGACTCTCCAATCTCGCCTCCACACCCGAAGCCCTGCCCCATTTCCTGGACGAGAAAAACATCCGCCTCTTTACCTCCCACGGGGTCTTCACCGAGGTGGAAATGCGCTCCCGGTACGAAATTGCCCTGGAGAACTACGCCAAGACCGTCCGCATCGAGGCCAACACCATGGCGGACATGGCGAAAAAGGAGATCCTCCCGGCCATAGCCGCCTGTTCGAGGGATCTGGCCGAAACCGCCCTGGCGCTCCGGTCCCTGTCCCCGGACTGCGGCGGAGCGGAGGGAGAGTTGGCCGTGCGCCTGTCAAGTCTCTACCGGGACATCACCGATAAGACGAAGGAACTGGAAGCCGCCGTGACTTCCCTCTCCGCCCTGCCGGACGCCAAGGCCCAGGCGGACGCCGCCCGGTTCATCGTGACCCACACCATGGCCCAGCTGCGCGCCTTCTGCGACGAGGCCGAATCCCTCACCGCCGAGAAATACTGGCCCTATCCCACCTACGCCGCGCTCCTGTTCGGCGTGGAGTGAACCGGATCCCGCCGGATACAAAAAACACCGGATTCTCCCGCAAGGGTCCGGTGTTTTTATCGTTCGTCCTATTTTCCGTCCTTCTCTTCCATCCTCAGGATCGCCTTCCGCGCCGCACCCGCCGTGTACGCTCCCGCGTAGGAGGACAGGGCGGCGGCGAGGGCTCCCACGTCGATGCTGTCCGTCAGGGTTTCCCCCACGAAGGACCGCGTCACGATCTTCGCGGCAAACCAGATCAAAGCCGCGGTGCCCGACAGGATCATGATCCATTTGGCCGCCGGGAGCGCTCTCCCGATAGGCCGCATTTCCTCCTCGTATGCCGGTTCCGTCTCACTGTCCGCACGCGCGGGAACGAATGCGGAAACGGGCTTCGCGGGCGCCGCCTGAGGACCGGGCAGATTCTGTGCGGTGATGCGCTCCGCCTTGTCCTTTCCCGCGGACTTCTCCCTGCCTTTGCCGGTGCTCTCGGAGGAGGACGCCGCACCGAAGGCCGCCGCCGTACTGGAACCGGCCCGGGCCTCTTCCGCCGCCTCCCGCTTCCGGTCGTGGAGCTGGCAGATGCGGTAAAGATACTCCATCCCGCTGTCGGTCATCCCGGCGCTCCGGAGATTCTGTTCGTTGGATAGCAGACGCTTCACCGCCGGCGTCTCCGAGCCCTCCATAAACTTGATGAAGGGCAGGATCACCCGCTTGCAGTCTTCACAGAGCCTCGTCTTGTCCTCGTCAGGGATCTCCCGTCCGCAGTTCGCACAGCGCGCCATAGGGCCACCTCTTTCGCCGTTTCCTTAATAGTGTATTATACCAGATTTTCCCTCGGTCCGCAAGAGGTTGACGGACAGTTTTCGCCGCGCTCCGCCAAAAACAGCCCCGAAAACACGCTTTTTCAAAGAATTCCGGTCTCTTTATCCCCGGTCGGACTCCGTAATTCCGCTGGAACGAGGCCGGATCAGCCCCGGTCCAGCAGTCTCGACAGGTTCTCCGCCCGGATGATCTCCTCCTCCTCGAAGGTCAGGATGTCCCGGCACAGCTCCTCCGCCTCCTCTGAGCATCCCCGGATCCTCAGCTCCTCGAGCTTGTCCTGCAGCTGCTCCGCGCCGGTCCGGGTCCCCTTGGCGATCATGTCGCAGATGTTCTTCTCCGAGGGATCGAGGATCCGGTTCATGAAGATCCCTCCCTTCGTCGCCGCCTTTTTCAGAAGATTCGCCTGCTTCGGCTCCTCGGTCCGCATCCGCATGAGCTTCTCCGTCTGCCGGGTGAAATCCGCGTACTGCTCCAGCTGTCCCGTGACGCTGGCCATGAGCTGTTCCGCCCGGATCCCGGGAACCACCATGGCCAGGCTCTCGGCTCCCATGGTCACGTTCCGGTGCATCTCCGCCAGAAGCTCCCCCGTGGCGTCCCCGGCTCTTCGATCCGTTCCTGTGTTTCCGTTCATGTTCGTTCTCCCTCCGCATCGGATTATTGCTCCGCCAACAAACAAAAGCTTTTCGAAAATGGTATCCTGCAGCTGAAAATCAAGCCAGTCAGGGGCTCCGGCAGCTGCATCTCTGAAAACCAACGCTTCGTTTGCTGTCGCATGAATAAATGCTTCGGAACAAGCATGCGCCGGGCACACGGGATTCATGCACAAACGCCCCGCGGTAAATTCCGGAGAATGACCGCGGGGCGTTTGATTATGTTCCTTTGCCGAACCGGAAGATCCTTTTCAAAAACGGCACGCACAGCCGCGGACTTTTCCAGATGACGACCTTCAGGAGAATCTCCCCCTTTTTCAGAGCTCTTTCACGCCAGTGTATGCGCGCCTGGCTCCGGCTGTGAAAAGGGCTTTCTCCGGCTCCGGATCAGCAGAACGGTCCCCCTGACCCGGATCACGGCCCGCTCCGCCGTCACCTCGTTGGACACCGCGAAGGAGGGATTGTCCCATCCCAGCGTCACGGGCTCGGGCATGGGATACCGGCATCCCTCCGCCGTGACGGAGCAATCCTCTCCCGCGGCAAAGCCCAGCGCGAACAGGGAGAAATACCATCCGTCCCCCGGTCCGCCGTCTCCTCCCGGGATCTCGTCCCGGGGAATCACCGTCTCCTCGTCCCGCAGGACCCGGAATTCATTCCGCCCGTCCGTGAGAAAGGCGTCGATCCCGCGGTTCTTCAGGCTCCACAGCCAGAGGATGTTGGAGAGATAGTGATCCGCCCGTCCTCCGGTGCCTCCCACAAGGATAAGACGCCGGTACCCCCGCTCTATGGCGGTCCCGCAGGCCAGCACCGTGTCGGTCACGTCCTTTTCCGCCGGAACGCGGAGAATCTCGGGCGCGTCCTCACCGACGGGAAGCGCCCCCGTGTAGGAGTCGAAATCCCCCACGATCAGCTCCGGCTCAAGCCCCAGCCGCTCCGCCGTCTCAAGCCCGCTGTCCGCCGCAATAACGTACCCTCTCCGGACCATGTCCATGAACGCACCGGACGCCGCCAGAGCCTCCGTGTCGCAGTCTCCGCCCGTGACGATCACCGCCGGCCTCAGTCCGCGTTCTGTCTTCTCTTCCATTCCGGCACCTTCCTCTGCTCCTCGTAGATCCGCATGTAGCTGTCGTGGCGGCTCGCGGCGATCCCTCCGTCCTTCATCTTCGCCAGCACCGCACATCCCTCCTCCCGGAGATGGGTGCATTTGGTGTACCGGCACTTCCCGAGGCAGTCGTCGAATTCCCGGAAGGAGGTCGCCAGCTCCCCGTAGGGGAAGAAGTCGAACCGGGTGAAATCCAGCATGGAGAACCCAGGGGTGTCCGCCAGCCAGAAGATTCCGCCGTCCTCCCGCTCCGGAGCCATCCGCACCGGATACAGCTCCACGTGGCGGGTGGTGTGCCGTCCGCGCTCGATCTTGCGGCTCACGGCTCCCGTCGCCAGCTTCAGATCCGGGAACAGCGCCGTCATGAGGGTGGACTTTCCCGCCCCGGACACCCCGGCGAAGGCGCCGCTCACGTGGGATCCGTCCGGACTCTTTCGGGAGATCTCCTCCAGATACTGCCGCAGCGCGTCCACGCCGTCCCCGGAGGCCGCCGACAGCAGAAAGACCTCCAGTCCTGCCGTCCGGTAGATCGCCCGGATCTCCTCCGCCCGCCCGGGATCCAGATCCGCCTTGTTCACCACGATG
>CACYWX010000039.1:0-3280 GCA_902778205.1 uncultured Ruminococcus sp.
GAACCCCGGGCACCGCGGTGATCTCCTTCGGGGAGGTGTCGGGCGTGTAATCCCGGAAATGCCGCTCCATGCCGGAGAGGATCTGCTTCGCCATGGGCTTTACATACCACTGCGGCATCCAGCGGTCGGCGAGGGCGATGTACTTATCCGTTCCGGGCAGGTTCAGCACGCAGGTGATCTGCGAGGAAAACGACGTGCCGCCCCTGTCCCCGACGTGCGGGTCGCCGAGGCTTCTGTACTCCCCATGGCAGTCGTCGAAGACGCAGACGTCGGATTTGTTCGGGAAATAGCCCGTGGTGCCGGAGGTGAAGAGATAGCGCTTTCCTCCCCGCTCAAAGTACGTCGGGGCCTCCCTCGTGTACGGAGGAGTCAGCCCGTCGTAGTGGACGGAATACTCCCCCGTCACTCCGGTATAGTCATCCGTCAGCGTCGCGCAGATCAGCTGAAAATGGGGCCGCTCGAACCAGATCCACGCCCGCCCGTCCGGGTCCGCGTGAAGGCAGAAGTCCCCGGTGTGCATGTTGAGCGGGTTGTAGAATCTGCGAACGGTTTCATACGGCCCCTCGAAGCGGTCGGACGCAAGGACCACCATGAACTGCTCGATCTCCCCGGCCATGACCTTGATCCAGCAGACGTATTTCCCGGTCTTCGCGCAGTACAGGATGTGCGGCCGGTCGACGCAGTACGTCGGGTGGAGCGGGTCGGAGAGACCCTCCGAAGGCGGGATGAGCAGTCCCCTGTCTTCCCAGTTATAGAGGTCGGTCGAGGTGTAGTACCGGATTCCCCAGGTCCAGACCGTGCCGCCCTTTTTCGTGAATTCCTTGTTCTCGCCGTACCAGACATAGCGGCTTTCTTTTTCGTCCCAAAACACCGAAAACCCGTGGGCCTGGATGGGCTTTCCGTTTGTATCGAGCCAGACCCTGCCCGGTCGGATGCGGTCATACTTCATATTCGTACCTCCCCGCGGAGACGGTTTCCGTAAATCCGTTCGGTAGACGGATCACCGCCGCGCAGTTCGACGGGACCGAGATCGTATAGATCGTCTTTTCTCCCCGCTTTTCCCACCGACTTGCGATTTCCCCGTAGATGCTCCGCCAGCTTGCCTCGGCGTGGGTCAGCGATCCGCCGGGGACGGGAGAGATTTCAAACCGCCGCTCGCCCGTGAGTTTTATACCGCAGATCCCGAAGAACAGCCATCCCGTCACGGCGCCGGGGGAGTAGTGGTTGCGGCTGAGCTTTCCTTCCCAGTCCTCCCAGATCGTCGTCGCGCCCTGCTTCACCTCATAGAGCCAGCCCGGGGCCTCCTCGTTTTCCAGCATCCGGTAAGCGGTTTCAGCCTCCCCGTTCTCCGCCAGAACCGGAAGCAGGAAGGGCGTCGAGAGGAAGCCCGTGCCGACGCGATAGTTGAAATTCTCCGCCGCCTGTTTCAGCCGCAGGACGGCTCTTTTCTTTGTCTCCCCGTCGTACAGACCCAGGGCGAGAGGGCGGACCAGCTTCGCCTGACGATCCGTATCAAGCTCCGCGTATTTTTGATAGGCTTCCTTCGCCCTCTCCGCGACGGGAAGAAGCGTTTCCCGATATTGGTCCTCTCCGAGGATCGATGCGATCTCCGAGATGGTCGTCATGGCGAGATAGAGGTAAGCCGTACATTCCTCGGGGTGCTTTGCCTTCGTGCCGTAGACCTTGTCCCGGAATTCTTCGGGCTCCAGCCATTCCCCGAGGTGGACGCCCTTTTCGTAATGCCCATCCCCCTCGATCTTCGTTTTCAGGTACTCCGCGTACCGCTTCACCATGGGCCACGACTCCAGAAGCAGGTCTTTGTCGCCGTACATTTTGTAGTACCGATACGGGATCAGATACACCGCGTCCGCCCAGCCCGCGGAGGAGCCGGTCGCCTTGTACATGGCCTCCACGCCGCCGTAGGGCAGGACCGCCGGGAGAAGACCGTTTTTGTACTGCGCGTCCTCCATGTCCCGCATCCATTTGCGGAAGAAGGGGGCCGTGTCCATCAGGTATGCGCCCGTTTCAAAGAAGATTTGCGCGTCGCCCGTCCAGCCGAGCCGTTCCCGCGTGGGGCAGTCCGTGGGAACGTCGAGGAAATTGCTCTTCATGGACCGGAGGGTATTTTTGAAAAGCCGGTTGATCCCCTCATGGGAGCAGGAGAAGAATCCTGTCTCGTCCATGGAGGAGTAGACCGCGGCGGCCTCGGCGTCGATGATTCCGTCGCAGTTTGCCTGCATATACCGGAACCCGAAGACGGAGAAGGACATGGAATACCGGTCCTCCCCGCCGGAGCAGATCAGGCGGATTTCCTGATGCGGCGTGCCGTCGGCCTCTCCCTTCACCCGGTTCGTCAGGAGCTTTCTGAGCATGGCTCCCCCGGTCCAGCCCTTCGCCGGGCGGGTTTCCTGCATATTGGAAAGATCCACGTTCCCGTCTTTGTCGAGAAGCTCCCCGCAGACGAGGCGGATTTCCTGTCCCTTCCTGCCCCGGACGGTCAGTGAGACAATCCCGGCGATGTTCTGCCCGAAGTCCCAGACGCGGTTCGGAAGGGGCTTTCCTCTGAACCGCTCGTGGGCCCGCACCGGGACGTTGTCCGACGGCAGAAGCGGCACGTCCTTCGGGGGTCCTGCGAGCTTCGCGCGGCCGGAGTACGAGGGCCTCATGGATAAGTCGACGATCTCCCCGTCCTGCAGGTCGGCGAACCGAAGCGGTCCGTCGTTTGACCACGCCCAGGTCTCTTCCGTGGGGATGGTGACGATCTTCCCGTCCTCCGCCGTGATTTCCAGCTGGGCCAGCACCGACGTCTCCCGCCCGTAGACCTCCGTGACGCCGTAGGCCGCCGAACAGCTCCGGTACCAGCCGTCCGCCAGGCGGAGCTCAATCGTGTTCTCCTCGCCGAGCAGATCCGTTACATCATAAGTCTGCACCTGGATCCGCTTCCGGTAGTCGGTGGATCCGGGGGCGAAGAGAAAGTCATCGATCCGGCGTCCGTTGACCGTCACGTCATAGAGTCCCCGCGCCGTCGCGTAGAGCCGGGCCTTTGTGATTTTCCCGGAGAACCTGAAGGTTCTTCTGAAGCAGTCTACGGGATAACGGGTACCCTTTTTCGGCTTATAATCTCCGGTGATCCAGGAGGCGGTGAAGTCCGTGGGCCAAAGAAGCCCCAGCTCGAACCAGGCGGAGGATTCCTCGCCCGGGGTTCCGTTTTCGTCCCAGAGCGTGACGGACCACTCCACCCGGTCCCGGCTTCTGAGTTTTTCGCCCTCATATCGGATCC